>URZG01000056.1 GCA_900552325.1 uncultured Porphyromonadaceae bacterium
GAATGTACCGTCCTCGCCGTTGGCGCCGTGTAGCACGGGAATGACCACATCGATTTTCGTGGCCACATTCTTTTTGCCGAAAAGTCCTTTGGGGTTGGCGAGATAGAGGTTATAGTCGCCGAATACAGGACGCATATACACCTCCTCGCACTCCTTCAGCAGTGCGGGGATGTCGCGGTAGCGTTTGAGATCGACGAGGGGCGCGCCTGTGTACCAGCGACCCTCTTTTGATATATAAACGGGTATGACGTCGTATTTCTCAGAGTTCAGTGCGTTTATGGCCTGGTTGGCGGAGATCACCGAAATCTCATGTTCGGTGGAGCGGCCGCCGAAGAAAACAGCTACTTGGGTTTTCACTTTGAATATATTATGATATGTGTTGCTATAATTGGAGCGATGATTATTTAAATGTGTCGGGAAGGTCGTTCTCATAGAGGACTGTGTCGCCGGACCGGGCTATTGTGGCCAGGAGGGCCTGAGCCTCGTTGAAAGTATCCACGGCGTGGATATTCTCCTCTTTGATCGGACCTGCGGCGAGTCCCGCCATAATAGCGTCGCGGTTGTAACGCCCTACCACGATGGCCACATCGGCACAACGGGCGGCATGGCGTCCGAACTCCTCGTTGGCTTCGGCCTGACGGTCGCCGAGTTCTATCATGCCGGGGGTGATCACGATGCGTTTGCCGGAGTCCATCATGGCCAGCACGTCGAGAGCCATGCGCGAGCCCTGGGGATTGGAGTTGAACGCATCGTCAATGATGGTTATTCCGCCGGGCGTGCGTTTCATGTTCAGGCGGTGCTCCACCTGCTCTATCTGCCCTACGGCGTAACGTATTTTGTCTTTGGGCACACCTAGGCGGAGAGCCACTATCACGGCGGCCATGAGGTTAGAGATATTACATTCGCCAACCAGACGCGTGCGGAGCGAGAGGGTTTCGCCCGACTGTGTGTCGGTGAGAGAGAATTCGGTGCCGTCGGGAGTGTAGCGGATATCGGATGCGGTGAAGTCGGCTCCCTCGGGATTAGCCACCGCATATCGCACGCAGTCCACATTGTCCACTGCCCTGTCTGCTACTTTGGGGAAGTCGTTGTTGACTACGGCAAAGCCGTCGGAGGGGAGGGCGTCGACAAGCTCGAATTTGGTGCGCTGCACGTTTTCCACCGTCTTGAACGATTCCAGGTGCTGCTCACCTACTGCGGTGACGATGCCGGCCTGAGGATGTACCAGGTCGCATATCTCTTTGATGTCACCGATATTTTTTGCTCCCATCTCGCAGATGAATACCTCGTCGTAGGGACGCAGGTGTTCGCGTATCGTGCGGATCACACCCATTGTGGTGTTGTAGCTACCCGGAGTCATCGTAGTGGCGAACTGTTCCTGAAGTATGCGGTAAAGGTAGTGTTTTGTAGATGTCTTTCCGTAGCTGCCGGTGATGCCTATTACCTTGAGTCCCGGCATGGAGGCCAGTATGGAGGCTGCCTCGCGATAATATCTGTCGTTGATCGATTTTTCAACCGGCTTGAGAAGCCAGTTTGCCAGCAGGAGAAAGAGCGGCGACACTATGGCTGTGACCAGAAAGGAAATCCCTATGGTGTTGCGGCCGAATATAAAGCCGCAGGCCACTGCCGGAATCAGGGCGAGCACCCACATCACTGTGTAGATGCGTTTTGCGCGCGGGGTCCATACGAGAGGTTTCTTGTATTTTTTGCGTGCGAGGGTGATGAACTGGCACAACATTATTATCGTGGCGAGAAATGCCCCTGCGATATAAGGTACGTGACGCACCATCAGGATGAACAACGCTACGCAGCAGAATATACGCCCGAGGTTGGTGCTCTCGCCCGATTTGTTGAACCAGGCGGTATAACGGTTGTTACGGTAGGAGTTCTGCTGAAGCATCATCAGGTCGCGTTTGAATACCTGCCATAGGTCGAGCGCGCCTATTGCGGCAAATGCCGCCGAAGTGATATTTACGAGGAGATTCATCGGTGTGATGAGTGTTATGGTCAACTGTTGAGGAATGAAGAAAGTACGGCGGCGAACTGTACGGGATTGTCAAGGAACGAATAATGGCCGCATCCCGGAAAGCTCACGAGTCCTGAATCGGGGAGAAGCCGGCTCATTTTCTTTGCGTCGGCAAGAGGGGTAGCCGTGTCGTTCTCTCCCCAGACAAGCAGGGTAGGGGCTTTGACAGATGGTAAGAGAGAGGTGAGGTCGCGGTTTACGACCTTCGACATGATGGCTCTCATTTTCGGAGAAGCCTGGGCGTAGTCGCTTGAGCCGCGGCTTGCCCGCATGGCGTCGATACGTTTCTGTGCGCCCTCCCGGCCTAAGAAAAGTCTGGCGAGAGCTTTGGCCGTCTTGAAAGAATACACCTTATAATAATAAGAGAGAGATCTGCGGGGTTTGATCCCGGCGGCGTCAACAAGCACCACTTTCGCCACAGGGTTGCGCGATGCGAAGATAATGGCGATACGTCCGCCGAAAGAGTGTCCGACGAGTACGGGATTTTCCAGCCCTTCGATTTTTGTGAACTCCTCCACAAGACGTGTATATTCCTCCACGCCCCATACCTCGGCCGGTTCAGGCGAGGCTCCGAAGCCTGGGAAATCAAGGTTGTAGACCTTGTGCGTTCTGGCGGCAGTGGCGGCGATAGAGCGCACAGTCGTGTGGTCGCATCCCCATCCGTGCATCAGAATAAGCGGTTTTCCATTACCGGATACCTCCACATGAAGCCTGATGTCGCCTATAAGGTAATCTTTTTCTTCATTCATGGTGCAAAATTAGGGATTCTTCGCGTGAGTGCCAAAAAATTGCTATTAATTAATGTGTGGCGGTTTTCTATAAATTTAGATTGTAGTATTATCGGTTGAGTTCGTTGGACTGTTGAAGCGATTCTTCTGTGTCGTAGGTGTTACAATGAAAGAGGATGTGTTACATGGCGTGTTACAAAATAAATATTCGGTGTTACAAAAATAATTCATATTGTTTAACTAAAGAGGGCGCGTGATTTTCTCTGTTGCGTGTTACGATATAACTGTCTTGGATGCGATTTGTAACATGTATGTGTCATGTCGATGCGTGATTCACGAACGAGGTATGACTGTATTTAACTAAAATTAATACGCTTTCCTGCTTTTATTAGCTGTCTTTGTGTAAACAATACGCCTGGATTGTCAGGTCTTAAAGATGTTTATTATTGTAAATTGCAGTATTTCAGCGATATGTTTGCATGGTGCAGTAGGTTACGGCTGGTGTGTTTTTAATGTAACAAAAGTGTAAATATTGAGTCTAATTATAAATTGCAGATAATCAATAGTGTATAAGGTTTTTAGAAAAAATTGAAAAAATATTGAAAAAATCCGCGAAAATATTTGGTAAATAAAAAACTTGTCGTAACTTTGTATCGAAGTCACAAATGAGTGACAAAATAATTACAAAAGATTGACCACCTAAACAACTTCAACTATGAGTTCGAAAAACTTCCAGACTAAACTTCTTGCTCTCCAGAGCAACCTTCTCAACTTCGCTTACCTTCTCACGTCAAATCGTGATGACGCTTACGACCTGCTCCAGGATACCACTCTCAAGGCACTCGACAACGAGGAGAAATATGTGGAGAACGTAAACTTCAAAGGCTGGGTGTTCACCATTATGCGCAACATCTTTATCAACAACTACCGTAAAGGTGTGCGTTCGGCTACAGTGATCGACCAGACCGAGGATCTCTATCATCTCAACCTTCCTCAGGAATCGGGTCTCGATACTCCCGAGGGATCCATCGCCGCAGGCGAAATATCAGCCGCCATCAATTCGTTTTCCGACGATTACCGCATACCCTTCTCCATGCATGTGGCCGGTTACAAGTACAACGAGATCGCCGAGAAGATGAATCTTCCCCTCGGAACTGTGAAGAGTCGCATCTTCTTCGCCCGCCAGCGTCTGCAGAAACTTCTCAAAGATTACCGTTGAGCGAAAACTCTCCGGCTTCGGGACGATCTTTATAATAAGATAATCCCATAGAAAAATTTCGAACACATAAACTGATAAAGGTCCGGTTGAAAGCAAGACCGGTCTGAAAGAAACGGACAATACCGGTAATTTCCGGCAATATCAACACCTTTCTCCTTTCAATAGAATTACCAGTTGCTTGAATTGCAAATATATCAAGGAGTTAAGCCAATAGCTTCAACCCCGTAAAAAAGACCATAGAACACGATTATTTTACCGGCGGTGTGTCAGACGATACGCCGCCTTTTTATCCGTGATGCATACTGTACGTCGCGGATGGCGCCGGATATGCCATAAACCGGCGAAAGAAACGGTTTTTATGACAAATATGCAGATATTCAGAAATTTTGTCAGTAAGCCAACATTACGGCATACCGTTTGTTCTATTGTTAGATTGTAACGAAAAATCAAGAACTACAATATATGAATTTCAACAGTTTCACTATCAAGTCGCAGGAAGCCATCCAGAAGGCTCTGGAGTTCACGCGTTCTGCGGGGCAGCAGCAGATCGAGCCTGTACATCTGCTCAAAGCCATTATCACCGAGGGAGAGTCGCTGATAAAATTCATTTTCCAGAAAGTAGGCGCCAATCTGCCGTTGGCAGTCCAGCAGCTCGACAGAGAGATCTCCACCCTGCCTAAAGTTTCGGGAGGGGAGCCTTACCTGAGCCGCACATCCAATGACGTGCTCCAGAAATCGCTTGACATCGCCAAGAAGATGGGCGACGAATATGTGACTCTCGAGGCCATGCTCCTGGCTTTGTTCCAGGTCAACTCTCCGGCTTCAACCATCCTGAAAGACGCAGGTCTGAGCGAGAAAGAACTTTCGGGGGCTATCGACGAGCTCCGCAAGGGGAAGAAAGCCACCGATCAGAGCGCCGAGGATACCTATAACGCTCTTTCCAAATATGCCATCAATCTCAACGAACGGGCCCGTTCGGGTAAACTTGATCCGGTTATCGGCCGCGACGACGAGATCAGGCGCGTGCTGCAGATCCTTTCGAGGCGCACGAAGAACAACCCGATGCTTATCGGCGAGCCGGGTACCGGCAAGACCGCTATCGCCGAGGGCCTTGCGCAGCGCATAGTTCGCGGCGACGTTCCGGAGAACCTTCGCTCCAAGCAGATATTCTCGCTTGACATGGGCGCGCTGGTGGCAGGTGCCAAATATAAAGGTGAGTTCGAGGAGCGTCTGAAGGCCATCGTCAATGAGGTGACCCAAAGCGACGGTGAGATCATCCTTTTCATCGACGAGATCCACACCCTTGTAGGTGCCGGAAAAGGGGAGGGGGCTATGGATGCCGCCAATATCCTCAAGCCGGCTCTGGCCCGTGGCGAACTGCGCTCCATCGGCGCCACCACCCTTGACGAGTATCAGAAATATTTTGAGAAAGACAAGGCGCTCGAACGCCGCTTCCAGAAGGTGATGGTCAACGAACCTGACGAGGCTTCGGCCATAGCCATACTCCGAGGTCTGAAAGAACGTTACGAGAACCACCACAAGGTGCGGATCCGCGACGAGGCGATTATCGCCGCCGTAACCCTTTCGGAGCGTTATATCACTGACCGTTTCCTGCCCGACAAGGCTATCGACCTTGTTGACGAGGCGGCCTCGAAGCTCCGTCTGGAGATCGACTCCGTACCGCAGGCTCTTGACGAGATCTCGCGAATGATCGCGCAGAAAGAGATCGAGCGCGAGGCCATCAAGCGCGAGGGCGACAAGGAAAAAGTACGCGAGATAGAGAAAGATCTCGCCGCCATGCGTGAGGAGGAGAAGGAATTCACCGCCAAATGGAAGGCCGAGAAAGAACTTATCGACAAAGTTCAGCAGAACAAGATAGATATCGAACAGCTCAATTTCGAGGCTGACCGCGCCGAGCGCGAGGGGGATTATGCCAAGGTGGCTGAAATCCGCTATTCGCGCATACAGCAGAAAGAGGAGGAGAACCGCAACATACAGGAGCAGCTCAAGATGATGCAGGGTGAGAAAGCTCTTATCAAGGAAGAGGTTGACTCCGAGGATATCGCCGATGTCGTTTCGCGCTGGACCGGCATCCCGGTCAACAAGATGGTACAGAGCGAGAAAGAGAAGCTGCTGCATCTTGAAGAAGAGCTCCACGACCGTGTGGTAGGGCAGGACGAGGCTATTTCGGCCATCGCCGACGCCGTGCGCCGTTCGCGTGCCGGGCTTAATGATCCGAGGCGTCCTATCGGTTCGTTCATCTTCCTGGGTACAACCGGTGTGGGCAAGACCGAACTTGCAAAGGCCCTGGCCGAATACCTCTTCGATGACGAGAACATGATGACCCGTATCGATATGTCGGAGTATCAGGAGAAACATGCCGTGAGCCGACTTGTCGGGGCGCCTCCGGGATATGTTGGTTACGACGAAGGCGGCCAGCTTACTGAAGCCGTGCGCCGCAAACCCTACTCGGTAGTGCTGTTCGACGAGATTGAGAAGGCACACCCCGATGTGTTCAATATCCTCCTTCAGGTGCTTGATGACGGACGTCTGACCGACAACAAGGGACGTATGGTCAATTTCAAGAACACCATCATAATTATGACCTCCAACATGGGTTCCAACGTAATTCGCGAGAACTTCTCCAAGATGACTCCCGAAAACAAGGACGAGACTGTGGAGAAAACCAAACAGGAGGTCCTCGAGATGCTCAAGCAGACCATCCGTCCGGAATTCCTCAACCGTATCGACGAGACTATAATGTTCACGCCGCTCAACGAGAAGGAGATAGAGGAGATCGTTGGGCTCCAGGTCAAGAGCGTGAAGAAGATGCTTGCCGCCAATGGCATTACCCTGGAGGTTACGCCGGCAGCCCTGCACTACCTCGCCGAGGAGGGGTATGATCCGGAATTCGGCGCGCGTCCCGTAAAGCGCGTTATCCACAGGCTGGTGCTCAACCGTCTTTCCAAAGATATTCTGGCACAGACCGTCGACAAGGACCGCCCCATCATCATCGACGCAAAGGATGACAACCTCGTGTTCACCAACTGATACGTTGAGGCGGATCCGACTCTAAGTTATACACTATTAAGTAACTGGTCGAAATTATTTTAATGTTTGTTCGGATAAAATTTTTAGAATATTTATCTTGATGAAGAAGGAGTGTAGCGAGCTACACGACTGATGAAGAGAGGAAAAGATTCAAAAATTTTGCCGAAGAAACATTGAAATAAAAAGACCGGTTAATATAAAATAATTTTGAACAGTTACTTATATTAAAGGGATATGAAAAAATTACTTTATCTGCTTCTTTTGCTTCCGCTGGCATTTGCAGTGTCGTCCTGCGGCGACGATGACGACAAGATACCTGACGTGACCATCCGTACCACCGTTTCCGGTGCCGTGATGAAAGATAATGTCATATATGTGGTACAGGGAGAGACCCTGGGGGTCCAGGTGACTATGATCAACCATTCCGGCGAGGACGGCCAAATGGGTGTGATCACCTTCTTCATGGACCACTACAACATAGGGCAGGCTCTTTCGCCCGAGGTGTTCGAGATCGAGACCGCCACGATGCCGCTGGGTATCCACCTTCTCCAGGCCCAGATGCCCGTCTACGTCGTTGACTATCCTATCTGCTGGGGATATTTCGATTATCCCGTCAAGGTAGTTGCCTCGGCAGACGAACTTCCCGAGGTTCCCGACGAACCGGTGATTACCGGTTCTGTGACCATCAAAAACGACTGAGGGCAATAATCCGTGGCTGAATACGTTAAGAATATATACGTATTCCCCCATGATTCCCCCATCGAAGAATAACCCCCTTGTTTCCGTGATAGTGCCGGTCTACAACGCGGCACGGTGGCTCCCGGAGCTTTTCGGCTCCCTGCGGTCGCAGATCTACGGAAACATGGAGGTTATTCTCGTTGATGACGGTTCAACCGATTCGTCGGCTGCCGATTGTGTGCGGTTGTCGGACGGAGATCCGCGTTTCCGGCTTGTACGTAAACCGAACGGCGGCCTTTCTTCCGCCCGCAATTTCGGACTGGCACATGCGCGCGGAGAATGGATTTTTTTCATCGATGCCGACGATATGGTTCAGCCGCAGGCGCTGGAGCGCCTTGTCGCGGTAGCCGCCGCCACCGGTGCCGATATCGTGGTGGGTTCATTCGAGAATACGTCGGGGATGTCAGCTTCTCCCGCCGCCCGCTCCCCCCGGATATTCACTCCCCGCGAAGCTGTGGCAGTCTCGCTGTATCAGACTCCGCCGATGAATCATGCATGGGGGACACTTTACCACCGCGGAATCTTTTTCCCGGACGGACCGCGTTTTACGGAAGGGCTGTGGTATGAGGACCTCGATCTTTTCTATCGTCTTTTCGAGCGCGCTTCCAAAGTTGCGTATCTTCCGGAAAAGCTCTATTTTTACCGTAAGAACCCGTCGAGTTTCATAAATACGGTGTCGCCGGGCAGATTCGATGCCTTGCGTGTGACGGATAAAATAGAGCGATACTACCGGGATACACCCCTTGCTCCGGCGGCGCGTGACCGTCGTTTCAGCGCACACTTCAACATTCTGCTCCTGCTTCTGAGAAACGGCAGCGATTATCCTGAAGTTTTCCGTAAGGTATGGGATGTTGTGAAATGCGGACGACGCGAGGCTTTGCGTAATCCCCGTGTGAGGCTGAAAAACAAAGCCGGAGCCTTGTTTTCTTACGGCGGCCTGAGTTTCTTGAAATTATTGTCTAAGATTATTTGAATTCCTTCCCGACCACACCATGAAAGTCATAACACTCAATAATGCCGGCCTTGACTGGCAGACCCGCGAGCTGGCGCACCGTGTGCTCGCCGACCATCCCGAGCCGTTCCACTGTGTGATGTCCGTGAAAAAAGGGGGCAGTTATGTGGCCGCCTCTTTCCTCAAGAGTTTTCCGTCGCGGAACATGGCCTCTTATGGAGAGATTGATCTCCATCGTCCCTCCACTCATTATAAGAAAGGGATGCTGGTGAGCCTTCTGCCCCATGTGCCGCTGTGGATCCTCAACACCATGAGATTCACCGAGGCATGCCTGCTGAAACTTAACCAGCAGATTTTCGAGCCCAAGGCGCCGGTAGTGCAGCTTCCGGATGATATCAGCCGTACGGTGACAGGTGTGGATGTGCCGGAGATTCTGGTTATCGACGACGCCGTGGATTCCGGCAAGACCGTCCGCGGAATAGTGAATGCTATCCTGGCAGCCAATCCCAAGGCGAGGGTGAAAGTACTTGCCATCACTGTGACGACGGCTTCGCCGATGATTATGGCCGACTATTATATCTATTATGATTCAGTGCTGGTGCGTTTCCCCTGGTCCAAAGATTACAAGGAACAGATATGACGGTTGTTGACCTCGACGGTACGTTGCTTGCAGGCAACTCTTTCCGGTGGTTCACGCGGTTTGTGCTCAGGCTTGCCGCGCGCCGCGCGCCCCTTCAGATGATTGCTTTGTGCGGACTGATCGCGCTGAGAAAATTAAGGCTTTGCAGTCACCGTCGTCTCAAATGGGAACTGATGAAGACGGCTGACCGGGTGCTGACTCCGGAGGATTACAACCGTTTCGCCCGCATAATGCAAGGCCGTATAAACCGGTCTGTTCTCTCTATGCTGCCGTCCGATACCGAACCGATTGTGGCCTCGGCGGCTTCTGCGGAGTATGTGGCTCCATTTGTGGAGTTGATGGGATGGAAGCATTTTGTGGCTACGCGGCGCCCGGATTCCGGTCGGTTCAGAGATTACACGGAGTGCCGCGGGGAGAGCAAAGTCAAGGCGGTCAGAACTCTTTTCCCGGGAAACCGGATCGAGGCGGTGTTTACCGACCATGTCGATGATCTTCCACTCCTTCTCGTCTCTTCAGGACGCCGCATACTCGTCAATCCCTCCGCCACAACTCTCCTCACAGTTAAGGGTGCGGGGCTTGCACCGGAAATTCTCTCCACCTGAAAGTGTAATCGGTAGCCGCGCACGGGTTTCATTTGGCGCGCATAAACCGCCATTTATGCATAATTTATTCATTAATAGATTGGTTAGAAGAGTCGTGGCGCGAATCGGGTTCGGTTATTCATTGATAGATTGAAAATTATGTGGAGAGGGTTTGATGAATTGCGGTAGTTAAAGATTGTAAAAATATACATTGTGTACAAATCTTTGCTTATATTTGCATCGTGAAACAGAAATCATGTCAAAGTTTCACTGAAAAAAGCTTTTTATTTTCCTCAAGAGTGAGGAACGATTAATAGAGAAAGAAAAATATAAATATTTGCAGTGAAAGGTAGGCCGTTGTGAAACGTCCTACTTGTCCCGGTCACCTGCGGTTATCCGCTCTTGGCCGGGACTTTTTTTTTGTGTACGGATTTTGTAATTTTGTGCCGTT
>URZG01000057.1 GCA_900552325.1 uncultured Porphyromonadaceae bacterium
TGCCCCCCGTTTCGATTCTGACTCCCGAGCAGACCAAGTACTACTTCCTGAGCGGTTTCACCTCGAAACTCGCAGGTACAGAGCGCGGTATCACCGAGCCTACCCCCACCTTCTCGGCTTGCTTCGGCGCAGCCTTCCTGAGCCTGCACCCCACCAAGTATGCTGAGGAACTCGTGAAGAAGATGGAGAAGAGCGGTGCCAAGGCTTACCTGGTGAACACCGGCTGGAACGGCACCGGCAAGCGTATCTCCATCCGTGACACCCGCGGTATCATCGACGCTATCCTCGACGGCGCTATCCTCAAGGCTCCCACCAAGGTGATCCCCATCTTCGACTTCACCGTTCCCACCGAACTCCCCGGCGTAGATCCCAAGATCCTCGATCCCCGCGACACCTACGCAGATCCTCAGGAATGGTACACCAAGGCCAACAAGCTCGCCGACATGTTCATCAACAACTTCAAGAAGTTCGAGAACAATGAGGCAGGCAAGGCTCTCGTAGCCGCCGGCCCCCACGCTGAATAATAGCGTAAACCATGACATAATGCGCGGTGTGCCCCGGTCAAACGGTCCGGGCACACCGCCTTTTTCATCATAATGTTGAAAAATCCGGCAGAACGTTGTGTTTTGCCGGATTTTTACGTAAATTTGCTATTGAAAACAAATCGTCACTATTTTGCACATGAAAAAATCTACGCTGATTGTTCTCGGAATCCTGGCGCTCGCGGCCATCCCGGGTTCCGCACAGACTGTGGCTTCGTCGGCCTGCGTGGCCGCGAAAGCCGTGAGATCGCTTGATTTCAATTCATTGCCCCGACCCGCAGGCGATGTAGACAAAAAACTGCACTCCATCGACCCGGCTGCGCCGCTGCTGCAGCAGGTACGGCGCGCATCCATGTCGTCGGCCCGTGCGGGCGCTCCTCTGACGGCTTCCGTCTCCGTGGAGGGGATGGGGGAGAGCCAGGCCTATTTCGAAGAGAATTTCAATGACGGCGCTATCCCCGAAGGGTGGGTGGTAGCCCCTACTGAAAACGTTACCTGGAAGGTGTCGGTACCGACCGGCACCAAAGTGTTCGCCGAGGATCCCGACGACGGCGGCTCGCTGGTGCAGGATACCCCATATCAGGTGTTCAAACGCGAGAAATCGTGGGTCGTTACACCGGCTTTCACTGTGGGAGCCAATGCCCTCTTTGAGGCATGGATCGGTTTCTCGCTCAACTACGAGGACGCGTGTTCCATGAAAATCCAGGTTTCCGACGATGATTTCGCTACGTTCACCGACCTCTGGTTCTCGCGCGAACAGACCGGCGAAAAGCCCTGGCAATGGCGCAAGGTGCAGGCTTCGATGGCGGCTTTCGCCGGTAAGACGGTGAAACTGCGCTTCTTTTACGGCTCGGGTACATCCGACGAAGTTTTTGATGCCGGCGGATACAGCGGTGATTACCGCATCGACAATATCCGCGTAAGCGGTCCCGGCACAGTGGAGTCGGTGGCTGTCACCACGGGCGAGCGTATCCGTTTCGTTGCCGATACCGATGCCGATGCGGAGAGCTGGCAGTGGTCGTTCCCCGGCGGTGTTCCCGCCACTTCGACCGAGGCCTCTCCCGAGGTATATTATACGGCTGACGGCGAATATGACGTGACTCTCACCGTTACCCGCGGCGACGAGACCGCTACCGATACCCGCGTGGGCTTCGTCAAGGTCACCGGCACCGAGCCTGTGGCCGCTATCGGCTATCCCGCCACATTCCGCCATTACGAGCAGGGGCGCCTTCCGCTCGTGGCTCCGATGGTTCCGGTGACATTCCGCGACGCATCGGCCGGATTCCCCGATTCCTGGCACTGGGAGTTCGCCGGGGTCGATCCCGACAACACTGTTCTCACAACCGCCGATACCCGCGAGGCATCGGTAGGCTACAGTTTCCTGCATGAACAGCCGGTGGCTCTTACCGTCAGCAACAGCCACGGCACATCGGAGGCTTTCGGGTCGGTGGTGGCCGAATATGCCGGCAATATCACCAACCTGCGTCCCGGCGAGCGTGGCACGGTGTTCGATCTCGAAGGTGCCGGAACTTTCCCCGGCTCGAACACAATGGGAATCACCGCCTATGCCGAGAAATTCTCGGCTCCTTCGCGGCCTATGCGCGTTTACGGGGCATACGTTTTCTTCACGAAAGCGCTGGCTTCCTCGGCCTATTATCAGATGCAGACCATCACAGTGCGTCTCTGCAAGGCCGATGAGAACGGATTGCCGGGCGAGGCGCTCGATTTCGGCTTCTGGGATGTGTTCGAGCTTGAGGTCGGCGACAGCAACGGCGCCGTGGCCACCGGTTTCCAGTTCACCGACGAACCGGTGGTGGATTCCGATTTCTTCATAGTGGTGGAAGGTATCCCGGAACTGGTCGACAACGTCGACGAGCAGTGCGACGTGCGCATGGCGATGGCTCCTTTCCGTTCGGAAGGCAATACCGCCTATATGCTCAAGAACGGCAAATGGGTCAATGTGGCCGAATATTTCCCCGCTCCGGCCAACCATACCTCCTATATGATTCTCGCCAACATGGCCCACTCGGTGATCAGCAATGTGCCCGGCACCGACAATGACTTCACAGTCAACCAGAACGCCGGTGAACTCACCCTGCAGCTCTTCTCCTATATGGGCTGGGACAAGGAGAAATCGACCTGCTCCGCTCCGTGGCTCCACATCGCTTCCGAACCTGGAGAGATGACCGTGGATGAGGTGAAGGTGACTTACGACGCCCTTCCCGGCCAGACGCCGCGCTCGGGCGAGATAACCCTTACTGACGGCATAACATCGCACACGTTCACTGTCACCCAGGAGTATCAGTCGGGCCTGACTGTTGCCGAGGCCGCTCCCGCCATCGGTTACGACCGAGCGGCAGCCCTCCTTAACGCCCGTGATGCGATCCGTGTCTACAATGCCACCGGTGCTGAAGTCGCCCGCTCGGCCGACGGTGCGCTGAGCGTGGCTCACCTTGCTCCGGGTGTCTACATGGCCCGTTCAGGCGAGGCTACCCTTAAATTCGCGCGATAATCCGCAGCTGATACAGACAGCCCCGGCCGGTCCGTGCAAACGGATGGCCGGGGCTGTTTTTATGTTGAAGAACATTTTGGAGAATCAGTTGAAATTCCTAAATTTGCAAAAGGAACTATTGCATAAAATTTATGCAACGGCGATTTAACCTGTTGCATCTAAAACCATTACAAAACACAAGAATATGGAATTGCCTTTTGCTGAATCTTGGAGAATCAAGATGGTGGAACCGATACGCACCAGCACCCGCGAGGAACGCGAAGAGTGGATACGTCAGGCTCATTACAATCTTTTTCAGCTTCCTGCCGAACAAGTCTACATCGACCTTCTCACCGACTCCGGTACCGGCGCCATGACCGACCGCCAGTGGTCGGCCATGATGATGGGCGACGAGAGCTATGCCGGCGCACGCTCGTTCTTCCGTATGCGCGACTCTATCCGCCGCATCACCGGATTCGAATATGTGATTCCCACACACCAGGGACGTGCCGCCGAGAACGTGCTTTTCTCCGCTCTCGTAAAGGCGGGGGATGTGGTGCCCGGCAACTCGCATTTCGATACCACCAAGGGACATATCGAGTCGCGCAAGGCTTTTGCCGTGGACTGCACCATCGACGAAGCCAAGAACACGCAGCTCGAACATCCGTTCAAAGGCAATGTGGATGTGGCCAAACTTGAAAAGGTGCTGGCAGAGAACGCCGACAAGGTGCCTTTCGTGATCGTGACGATCACCAACAACACCGCCGGAGGACAGCCCGTATCGCTGCAGAATCTGCGCGACGTGCGTGCCGTCTGCGATAAATACGGCAAGCCGCTGATCCTCGATTCCGCACGTTTCGCCGAGAACGCATACTTCATCAAGACCCGTGAGGAGGGGCAGGCCGACCGCACGATCAAGGAGATCGTACGCGATATTTTCGCTCTTGCCGATGGCATGACGATGTCGGCCAAGAAGGACGCCATCGTGAATATGGGCGGTTTCATCGCCACCCGTCGTCCGGAATGGTACGAGGCTGCCAAAGCGTATTGCATCCCCTTCGAGGGTTATCTGACCTACGGCGGCATGAACGGCCGCGACATGGAGGCTCTGGCCGTGGGACTCGACGAGAACACGGAGTTCGACTCGCTCCACACACGCATACATCAGGTGCAGTTCCTGGCATCGCTTCTTGACGAATACGGCGTGCCCTACCAGCGTCCCGCCGGCGGTCATGCCATCTTCGTCGACGCTTCCAAAGTCCTTCCCAACATACCCAAGGAGGAATTCCCGGCCCAGACTCTGACCGTGGAACTCTACAAGGAGGCTGGTATCCGTTCATGCGAGATAGGTTATATCCTCGCCGACCGTGATCCCGTGACGCGTGAGAACCGTTTCGGAGGTCTTGACCTCTGCCGTCTGGCCATCCCTCGCCGCACCTACACCGACAACCACATGCGCGTGATCGCTGCCGCCCTCAAGAATGTCTACGACCGTCGCGGCGAGATAACACGCGGCTACCGTATCACCGAGGAGGCCGAACTGATGCGTCACTTCACCGTGAAACTCGCTCCCGCCGAATAAGGCCCGTTAGAGGAGCCCGCGGCCTGACGTGCAGTCGGGTCGCGATGCTCCTACCTGCAATATACCGACCTATTGAATCGCGGCTTCGTCACCCCGGCTTCGCATGTCGGACGAGCGTGGCCGCGGTTACGGTTTTGTGAAATGCAGTATGGCATTTGTTTTATTGTAAAAAAAGCCGTAACTTTGCATTAATTTGCTACCCTTATATCTTTCAGAGGATAAACACACTGGCGGTTAAGAACAGATTCTAAATTAATTACGGTGATAGAAATTAATTGATGGAGATTAAATTGTTTAAGAAAGTCATAGAGCAGTATGTTAGCGCATGGACTGTTCTGGCATGTGATGTGGCCGTTTCGACCATGGCTTCGTGTTGTGTACTTTTCATTGTCCAGCAACTTCATGGAGGAACTTTCGGAGGATTCTGGTTCTCGCTCGTATGGGTGATTGCCGCCGCCTTTACCTCTATGCTGATGTTCATCGTGATGCGCACCTATCGCACGATCGTGCGATACTCGACCTTTCATGACGTCGGTCGCATCTGTCTGGCGATAGCAGGAAAAGATTTGTGTCTGTTCGGCGTGATGTGTGGCTTCACGGCACTCATCGGTGTGTCGCTGCGTGTATCCGAACTGGCGGCGCTTTCGCTTTTCGATCTGGTGACCACCACCTTCTTCCTGCTTCTGGTGAGAATCGTGATAATGCTCGGTTTCGATGCATTGAAAAAGCGTTATCTCAACCGTCACACCAAGACACGTGTATTGATCTATGTCGGCGCGCGTCAGGAGAAGTCGGTCGCGTTGCTGGGACGCCTCCGCAATTCGCAGCACTATCAGGCGGTAGGGTTCATATCGCACGGCAAAGCCGGTGCCGAGGCGCTTTTGTCGGGGCAGCATCTGTATTACTTTTCCGACAAGGAATCGGTTGATAACATCTGTTCCGATATCGGGGTGGACGCTATGCTTTTTGCCCATGACGATGATGCGCGCATGGAGCAGGACCGATTGATAAAATTCTGTCAGGAAGCCAATTTCCTCAAGACACTCATTGCTCCTTCGATTGACGAGATGACCAATGGCGTACCCGGGCATGCCATCCGTAAAATCCGTATCGAGGATCTTCTCAATCGTCCCGAAATCAAGATTTCGATGGATGAGATCATAAAGAATTTCAAAGGGAAAACCATTCTGGTCACCGGTGCCGCCGGCTCTATCGGGTCGGAACTGTGCCGCCAGCTGGCTACGTTCGGTGTGAAGAAACTCATAATGTTCGACAATGCGGAGACTCCGCTCCACAATGTGCGTCTTGAGTTCGAGACTCATTTCCCCGATCTTGATTTCAAGCCGGTTATCGGAGATGTGCGCCAGCCGGCCCGTCTGGGACATGTGTTCCGGAAATATCGCCCCGAAATCGTATTCCACGCGGCCGCCTACAAGCATGTGCCGCTGATGGAGGAGAATCCCTGCGAGGCAGTGCTCGCCAATGTGATAGGATCGCGCAATGTGGCTGACAAGTGCGTGGCTTTCGATGTGGAGGCCATGGTGATGATCTCCACCGACAAAGCCGTGAACCCGACAAACATCATGGGATGCACCAAGCGCCTGGCCGAGATCTACGTGCAGTCGCTCTCGCTTGCCATCGAGCGTGGCGAGGTGAAGGGTCGCACCCGCTTTGTTACCACCCGTTTCGGCAATGTATTGGGGTCGAACGGTTCGGTGATACCTCATTTTACCGAACAGATCGAGAACGGAGGTCCGGTTACGGTTACACATCCCGAAATCGAGCGTTTCTTCATGACCATCCCCGAGGCTTGCCGCCTGGTGATGGAGGCCGCCACATTCGCCAACGGCAACAATATCTTCGTGTTCGACATGGGGCAGCCTGTGAAGATACGCCACCTCGCCGAGCAGATGATCAAACTCGCCGGTTTCACTCCCGGCAAGGATATCGCCATAGAATACTGCGGTCTGCGCCCGGGCGAGAAACTCTATGAAGAGGTGCTTGCCGACAAAGAGAACACTGTGCCGACCGACCATGACCGCATCCGCATCGCCTGTGTGCGCGAATATCCCTATCAGGAAGCCCTCGCCACGGTCAACGAAATGGAGCGTATCGGACTTGCTGTGGATGTTGACAACCTCGTGCGCCTGATGAAGGAGACGGTGCCGGAATTCGTGTCAAACAATTCTCCTTACCAGAAATTCGATAAAAAACAATCTGAATAATAATAGATAATGAGCACACCGCCTGACAAGCGCCTTACGCGCTTTTCGGCGGTGTCTTTTCAATGATTATGGAACGCAAACGTATAATTCTGTGCCTTGCCCACATGTCGGGCAATGAAATGAAATATATCGAGGAGGCCTTCGCTGACAACTGGGTTGTGCCCCTGGGACCGAACGTCAACGGTTTCGAAGCCGATCTCGAGAAGTTTGTAAACCATCGCGAGGGTGGCCTGGCGCCGCTGACCAAACGTGTCGTGGCTCTTTCGGCCGGCACCGCCGCCGTACATCTGGGGCTTCTGAGCTGCGGCGTAGGTCCCGGCGACGAGGTGATGGTGCAGTCGTTCACTTTCTGCGCCTCCTCACATCCCGTGACCTATCTGGGCGCTACCCCGGTGTTCGTGGACTCCGAGGAGGAGACGTGGAACATGGATCCGGCTCTTCTGCGCGAGGCTATCCTCGACCGCATCGAAAAGACCGGCCGCAAGCCCAAGGCCATTGTGCCCGTATATCTCTACGGCATGCCCGCGCGTATCGACGAGATCATGGCTGTGGCCGATGAGTTCGGTATTCCCGTAGTGGAGGATGCCGCCGAGGGTATGGGTTCGATCTACGACGGCCAGGTATGCGGCACTTTCGGCCGATACGGTGTGCTCTCCTTCAACGGCAACAAGATGATCACCACATCAGGCGGCGGCGCGCTGATCTGTCCCGACGAGGCGAGCTGGCGCGAGGTGATGTTCTATGCCACCCAGGCGCGTGAGGCGTATCCCTATTACCAGCACGAACATATCGGCTACAACTACCGCATGTCGAACATCTGCGCCGGTATAGGCCGGGGGCAGATGACGGTGCTCGCCGACCATATAGCCCACCACAAACATGTGCATGCCCTCTACGAGGAGCTGCTCAAGGATGTGCCGGGCATCATGCTTCACTCCAATCCCTCGCCTCGCTACGACTCAAATTACTGGCTCTGCAACATACTGCTCGATCCCGAACTGAAAGTAGTCGGACAGGACGATGTCTACAAAGAGACCGTAAATGGCGCTATCGGCGGCGCCGCGGGTGTGACACACGCCGCCAAGAGCTCGCACACCGATGTAGAGCCCAACGCAAATGTGGAGGCCATGCGTGTGGCTCTCGACAAGGCCAACATCGAAAGCCGTCCGCTGTGGAAGCCTATGCACCGTCAGCCTGTCTACGCTGCCAATCCCGCTTACATCAACGGCGTGAGCGACTCCCTCTTCCGTCGCGGCCTGTGCCTCCCCGCCGGACCCTATGTGACCGACGATGATGTCCGCTACATCGCCGACACCATCAAGGCCTCCATCCTCCGCTGACGATATAATAAAAAAAGAGAGGTGAGGGTGTGTCAGAATTGCTAAATCTTACTAAATTGTAGGGATGCTCCGTGGAGCGTCCCTACAGCGAAGCCATTTAGGGCAATTTTGACACATTCGCGAGATATAATGAAGCCCCGCATCGGGCGGAATTCAGCAGAGATTTTCTCCGCCGGTTTCCGCGAAGATGTGGGGTTTGTTTTAAGATGGAATGGGGGATATGTTTCCGAACTGAATAAAACCAGAACGGTGTGCCGGATTTCCGGCACACCGTTCTGGTTATCTGGTTGGAATCGGGGGATATCAGTCCTGACGGTCGGAGTAGAACTTCTGGATGCGGTTGTCTACCTTCTTGTTGCCACGGAGCACGGCGCCGATTGTGCGCTGGAAGGAGAGGCCGCCCTGGGTGTAGTTGAAGGCCTGTGAGTCCTGACCGAAGTTGAAGTCGCGTGCCTGTGAATCCTCGCTTACGATCTGGAATACCGATACGCCGCGATCGGTGGCGAGAGGACCTACGAGCTGACCTTTCTTTGCCATCATCACGTTGGCGGTTACTTTGGGGTCGCCGCCGCGGCCGAAGGCTACGGTGGTGGTGTCGACGCTTACGCCCATAACTTTGGCGTAATCGGCCACGCTGTTGGCTTTGCCTTTGTAGTCAGCCACGAGCTTGTCGGCTTTCTTGCGGGTGATTACCTGCTTTTTGATGAAATCGTTGACTTCCTTGTCGGTCATGGGGATGTAGTCATCCTTGTAGTCGGCCACGAGAGCCGCGCCCATGAGGCGGTCGCCGCGTTCGTCGGTGAACACGCCTGAAACCTCGCCTACCTTGGCGCCGAGAGCCCATTTGCACACATTGCGGCTGTCGCGGAGGTTAGCCACCTGGAGAGTGCCGTCGGTAACGTAGGCGTCGAAGGGGGAATAACCGGCTTCTACAGCCTTGGCGATGAATTTGTCGGCGGTATTGTTGGCGGTGAGGAAGTTGCGGAGGTCGCCGTTGAGCTTGTCGACAGTGGCGGCGGAGGGTTCTACAACGTAGGTTACCTGGGCGATGTCATATACCGTAACGGGAGCTTTACGGGTGCGTACTCGGAGGAGCATCCCTTTCTGGGGCGCTGCCTTGGGGGCGAAGTAGGAGCCGGGTTCGGCAGTTGCGAGCTCATCCTTGAAGAGCGCCATCTGGGGGTCTACGAGCGAAGCCCAGATGGAATCCTGAGCCTGCACCTTGTCGGTGCCGATGGCCTCGGCCTTGATGCCGGAGTTGAGCTGGGCCATCACTGAGTCGGTGAGGGCTGCGTCGGCTACCATGGCCATGTCCACGAGCACGGAGTCAACCTGCGAGGAGGAGCCGATGAGTTTGGCCAGGGTGTAGGTGTTGTTGAGGAAAGAAACCTCGGTTACGGTGTCGTTCTGGATGCGGTCGAGGGCGTTGCGCAGCTGGGGAGCCATTGCGGAGGCGGGGGCGTTGACGCGGTTGATGACGAAGGCGGTGTTGCCTTCGATCCCCTCGGTGCCGTTCTGGGTGCGGAGGGAGGCGATGGCGCCGTTTACAACCTTGCGGGCCTCGGCCAGGTCAGCGTCGGAGGGGTTTACGTTGACTGACACGTAGGAAATCACTTTTGTGCGCTCCTGAAGGCGGAAGAGGCCTTTCTGCGAGTCGTATTCAGCCTTCATTTCGGCGTCGGTGGGCTCGAAGCCTTTGTCGTCGAGGGTGGAGGCGTCCTTAGCGGCCTGGGCGATCTTCCAGGTCTTGGTTGTTTCGGCGTAAGCGGCCTGGGCGTCAAGTTTGTTGGCGTTGAGCGATCCGAGAAGGAGGTTCTGGAACTTGGATGCCATAAGCATCTCCTCTGTCTGTTTCTCGATGGAAGCCCATGCCTCGCGGAGCTGTGCGATCTGCTGGGGATCCTGTATGCCCTGTTTCTGGGGGTTGGCTACGGCCTCATAGAACATTTTGGGGTCGCCTACACCCATCTGCTGCATCATCTGGAGCACATAGGGGTGGGGTTTCTCGCCGAGTATGGCCTTGGAGAGCTCGTTGTCGGTGACGGTGAGGCCCAGACGTGCGTATTCTTTCTTGAGAAGGGTCTCCTGAATCATCTCCTGGAGCACTTCGGTCTGTAGCTGGTCGCGGTCCACGTTGTTGTAGCCCTGGTTCTGGTAATTC
>URZG01000058.1 GCA_900552325.1 uncultured Porphyromonadaceae bacterium
GACCTCCATCAGCGCCGAATAGCCGTCGGAAGCGTTGGCGCACCAGTAAAGCTTGCCTGTGGCGTCGTCGAACGCCATCGAGTTGGTATAGCCCGGTGCGAAACCGGTTTTGCCGATGTATTCGAAACCGTAGCCGTTGGGCGAGCTTTTCCGGTCGGGGTAAAGACGGATGAGCCATCCCGTGGCTCCCATTATGCCGTAGATCTCCCCCTTGTCGTTGGCCGCCACGGCATAGCCGTTGCGATCCACCTCATAGAGCTGGGTGGCTTCTCCGTCGTAGACGTTGTAGGTGCAGAACCTGTCGTAGTTCTGGTGCTCGTCGTTGTAGAAGAAACCGTAGACGGTGCCCGTCGAGGAGGAATAAGTGAGGTCGGTGGGCACGTTCACCACATCGATCTCCTCCTGCGAGCGGGTGCCCCACGAGGAGGTGTAGTAGGAGGTGAGGAAAGCGCGCTCGTCCTGGTCGGCGGTGGATATGCCGTAGTAGATGGTGCCTACCTTCACACCCGCACGGAGTCTGACCAGGTTCTGGTTGAGACGCAGCTGCGAGATCTTGCCCCCCTCACGCGCCTCGATGGTGTAGAAGCCCGCGTTGATGGGATTCACATAGTTGCCGGAGGCATCGGTGACGCCCCAGAGGTCGCTGTACACCTTGGCGCCGCAAAGCACGGTGTTTCCACCCGGAAGTTTCACCGGCTCCACGCCGGGCACACGGTAGGGCGGCTTCACGGCATACCCTTTCTGCATGAGCGTCATGGGCTGCGGAGCCCTCGGCAGCGAATTGGCGCGCAGAGCGATCCCCCTGTCGGCGCTTCCGTCGCCCTTGACCTTTTCAACCACAAAACTTTGCCCCGGTGATGAGGCAAAGTTCTGGGTGAAGGTCAACATTGCGGCTGCCGCCGCGATGCTGATTCTCTTCATGGTGATTATGTTAGATTGTTATCAAAGACGTATTTTAGAGGCCACGCGCTGTCCGTCGCGGAGGAAGGACACGATGTAGAAACCGGGAGTGAGGTTTTCGGGTTTCACCTCCACACCCTGCAGGGTGTAAACGCGGGCTTCGTTGCGCATGTCGGCAGGGATGAGGGCGATACCGTTGGTGAGCACTTTCACTGTGCAGGTGGCGGTGAACTCGCCGCAGGCAGCGGTGATCACGGCCTCGCCGTCGGCTACGAACGTTACCAGACCGTCAGCGTCGACAGTAGCCACAGCCTCGTCAGAGGAGGTCCAGGTCACGGTCTTGTCGGTGGCGTCCTCGGGCATCACGGTTGCGGTGAGCTGCTGTGTGTTGCCGGGAGCGCCGAAGATCTCCGTCTCGTCGAGGGTGATGCCGGTAACTTCGATCACGCGGGCAAGAACGGTGACATCGCAGGTGGCGGAAGCCTCGCCGCAGGCGGCGGTGATCGTAGCCTCGCCGGGAGCCACGGCGGTAACGAGACCGGCGGCGTCAACGGTAGCCACCTCTTCGTCGGAGGAGGACCAGGTGACGGTCTTGTCGGTGGTATCCTCGGGAGCGACTTCGGCGGTAAGCTGCAGGGTCTCCCCTTCGGTGAGTTCGGCCTCGGTTTCGGAGATGGTCACAGATTCGGCGACAATAGGCTTCACGGTGAGGGCGCATACGGCGGAGATGCCGTTGGAGGTAGCGGTGATCTCAACCTGACCGGGAGCCACGGCGGTCACATTGCCTTCGGCGTCGACGGTGGCGACAGTCTCATCGGAGGAGGTCCAGGTCACGGTCTTGTCGGTGGCGTCCTCGGGGAGCACGGTTGCGGTGAGGGTCATAGTGCCGCCGATGGTAAGTTCTGCCTCGGTAGCGGAAAGCTCGACGGATTTGACCGCGCGCTTGATAACCTCGAAAGCGAAGCCGCGGAAAGATACCTGGCCGGGCTTGGCGAGGTGCAGACCTATGGCAGTAGCACCGGGACGCACATTGATCACAGGAAGTTCCTCATCGCCGGTTCCGGCGTCGTCACCTTCAGCCTGAGCGTCGGGAGTAGCCTCGGCGTCGGTGACTTTGAGGATGAACGAATGATTCTCTCCCTCATATCTTACAGTCGGGGTAGTAATATCAGCCACTTTGACATACATGCCGTCATAGTGGTCGGAATCGCCGAGCCAGAGTTCCCAGTCTGTAGTGGTGTCGTTGGTGGTGGAGTTGCGGACGGTGAATTTATACTCGTCGCCTTTGTCAAACTGATAGAATCCGTGGATAGCCCAGTCGTCGGTATCGGCGGCATTGTTGGAAGTGATGCCGACGCTGGCACTGCTTGCCTCCCAGGTTATATCACCCCAGTTATTGGTATCGCCGTTCACATTGTATATAGTCCAGTCGGTGGAATTGAGATCAGGATCCGTACTGGTGTCTATATTGACACTCACAGGAAGAGTCATACCGGGCCCTACCCATGCTGTGGTGGCCTGTGCGTATGCGCTGGAGTTCTGGCCTTCGGGGCCGTGGAGAACTACCTGGTATTTATAGATCCCGGGAGCGGTAAGGGTCTCGTCGGTCCATGTGAATTCCTCGCCGGCCACAAGCCCTTCGGTAATCTCGGCGATTTGTTCAAAGGGATCATAACCCTGTTTGCGTGAAATCACGGCCTTGGCGATAACCGGAGTCACACCCTCGAAGTTGGATTCCGTGGGATTGGTCCATTTCAGCACGGCTTTGAGCTCGTTGTCGGGAGCTGCCGATGCGGTGAAGTTCTCTGGCTTGTTGGGATTGACGGGCACATAGGTAAATTCAAGGCGTGCTACCTCGATGTACCTGTCATCGCTGGTGGCCGGATTTCCATGGTTTACAGTATGGAGCGCAAGCGCATAGCGACCAGGGGCAGCAAAATCGATACCTTCCTGGAAAATGATCGAGGAATAATTGCCGTTCATGGCGAAGTCCTCGCCTACTTTAGTGAAGGTGCCGGTTACATCGGTCTTGTCGGAAACATAACCTGTCTCCAGAAGATAGCCGCTGGCACCTCCCGACACATTCCAAAGTATATTGTAATGACCGGCCTTTTCAATGTTGAAATATGGCGACAGCAGATAATCGTCATGCTGGGTATATTCGGTAACTTTTTTCAAGGTGGGTTTCCCTGCAACTCCCGGCTGAGGCATCACGAACGTAAGGCCATCATTATTTGCATCATACGCCGTCCATATCGGGCGCGTACTATCGTCAGCCGAGAAATAAGTGTTGTAAGGCACCGGCTGGGTCTCATCACCGACCCATGCCGAAGTAACCGACATAGGTGTGCCGTCTGCTATGGTCTCGCCCATGTAGACTTCCACGTAATAGGTATGGATACCTGCTGCAGGAGTTTGGTGGGTATAGGTAACAGCCGCGCCCGGGGTAAGGTTATCGGTTAAGGTGGCCAGCAGCTCGCCGTCGCAGTAAACGACCTGTTTGGATATGGACGGAAGTTCATCGCCGGTGTTGGTAAGCGATGGATTGGTCCATGTCAGGTTGACCGAATTGCCGTCGGATGTCACCGTGGCGGCAAGGTCGGCAATCTGAGCCGGAGCCACATGCCATTTCTCAATCTTAATGTCATAAACATACAGTGTGGACCATCCGGGTTCCTCCTTGTAGAAATTCAGCGCCACGGATTTGATGCATGGTGCATCTAATTTGAGGAAGAAATATTTAAGCTCGCCATCGGGAATTTTGCCAGTGTACGATCCGAACATATCCGTATAGTTTCCTAAAGTCGAGCCGTTGCCGGTATAAAGTTTCACCTCTAAATCATCCTCATTATAGTACGAATTCAAAGTAAGACGGTACACGCCGCCTTCCGTAAAGGAAATCTCAGGAGAGATGAGCCACTCCTCCATCGGTTTGGTACCGGAGTAAGTATATGGATAATACTGTATGCTACGGGGGCTATAACTGCTTCCTGTATTCCATGTCCACTTCTTTGTCGTATCGGAATTGCGGCCTTTGTCGGTTGCCCAGAAGAGTTCGAAGTCATCCTGAGACCCCCATGTATCGGTAAGTGCCGAGAAGGGGATTGACATCGGGGCTATCGGGCCGATATATTTGGAGGTAACGGTTGCGGCCGGCGAGGGAGCTCCGTTGACTACGCTGATTACCTGATACGTATGTACGCCCGAGGTCAGACCATATGCCTCCGAGTCAATGAACTCGGTTGCGTCGCCTGCCAGATCGGGAGTGTTGAGCTGCACACCGTCGCGGAGTATGCGGATCTCGTCGTATGTGGCTCCATCAGGCAAAGCAATGCCGTCAAGGTCTTTTACAGGGAGTTTCCAGGTAAGGGTAGCGGTCATGGCGCGGTCAGCACCTGGCACGACTGTAAGGTTAGTGGGCGCGCCGGGGGCGAACACGTCCTCACGCACCTGGAAACCGGTAAGTTTTGGGCTATAACGGTATTTAGGTGATGAAATATAAAACCCGAAATGATAGTCACCCGTGGTTGACACGGTGAAGGGGGTAGTATGATAAGCTCCCTGGGTATCCTTGAACTCGGTCAATTTTATAATCTCCGTGGCAGCCAGAAGGTCGGCAGGCTGGTCGGAAGTTCCCATGTAGAGGCCGATAGTCTCGGCATCGCTTCCTTGAGTCTTGAACCAGAACTTAACCTTGTAGTTTACACCAGCTTCCAGATGAATAGCCGGGCCGACAAGCCAGTCGTTGGCCGCGTTCGAGGAACTATATCGGTAAATCTTGCCGACAGTATAACCTGAACCGGAATAATCGCTTGCGCTTGAGTTGTCCTCCCAGGTCTTGTCATCCTCGTTGAGGTTGTGGACAACCCATTCGTCATCCTGGTAGAACTGCGACTCGTAGGGCAACGTCTTGCCGTCGGCGAAAGCCAGCAACGGCAACGAGGCACCCAGGAGTAGAGTGTAGAATTTCTTCATACTGAAATGAATATTGAGTGAATAATGATTTGAGTCATATCTTTCGGGTATGAACAGCGCAAATTTACAGACAAAACCGCAATATTCCAAACAAAATGCCAAAAATCTATAAAATATTTAAAAAATTTTCCACGAACACGATAGCGGCCATCGTGGCGCGTCTTCATCCCTGATTGTCAAGGAGGCATACCGGCGAGGCGTGGTGCAGTCGCGGTGATGCCTCGGCGTTGGGTCACAACCGCAATAAACACCCCATAGCAGGAAAGCAGGTTTGCAACTATTAGTGGTCGAAAGACCGCAACTTGCGTTTTTTAAGCGCCGACGGCGCTTACCACAGATTCCACATGTGGAAAAGAAGTCTTTCGACCACTAATGGTTGAAAACCTGCTTTCCTAACGGCGGTGTTGTGACGGAAACTCCTCCGAAATATCCCTCCGGAGGGTTACTCTAACATTTAATCCCTGACCTCTAACATTTTATGCGGAAGGTGGTTTTGGGAGTGGCGCGGCATCCTACCGACTCCTTGTAGTCGCAGAGGCCGCGGTTGATTATGCCGCCGTCGGTGGAGTGGCCGATGTCGAGAATCCGCACTGAAGTGTGTTCCAGATAATAACGGTAGATTTCGAGCGGAAGAAGATTCATGGGGCGCGCATGTTGCGCTTCGGGCAGGTCGCCCCAGTAAACCACCTGGGCGATGCCGGGGGCGATGCGGTGCACCTGCGCCGCGGCGGCCGAAGCGCCGTCGGCAGTGACCATGAAAAGATCCATCGGCACCACCGCCGAGGTGGCTTCGATCTGCGCGAGAGTCATGCGGTGGGGGAAACCGCGGTGCATGCGGTTGCGGTGTATCACATCATAGACGCGGGCGAGGTTTTCGGGGGTAACATCAAGACGCTCGAAACGGCAACCCTGTGCGCGGGCCTGGCGGAGCTTCTCACGTGCCGAACGCGAATACAGCTCCTCCGGGTCGCCGACTCCACGGAGGTCCACATGGTAGTTGATCTCCACGGTGGAATCACCGCCGCTGAGATGCTGGAGCACGTTCGCCGACTTGGCATAGAGATCGCCGTCAAAAAACGGAGGAGGAAGGGTCACGCGCATCGCCATGCCGCGTTCGCGGGCGAAAGCGGCGGCCAGGGTGTACATATCCTCCACCGCTCCGGCCGACTGGCGGCGTGTTAGCAGCAGTCCTCCGAAAGGAGCGGAAAAGGGGGAACGCGCCTCGGCGCCGTCAAGCCCCAGAATCAGCCCTCCGCGCAGACGCGTGTCGCGGAATGTGAGGTACGCCACCCCCTCCTTGCACTTGGGGGCGTTCAGCTCCGTGAAATCCACGGAGTTATATATGTGAGATGGCCGCGGGAAAAGCGCGGCCATCTCTTTGGGTGAAACCTGGATAAGATCCATCCGGATACTATATTAGGCTAAGTTATTCTGTAGCCACGTCCCCGCTGCGGGGAAAGGCCGTTTCAGATGCGCGACTTGATGGCTGCGGTAGCCTCTTCGTAGCCGGGCTTCTCGAGGAGGGCGAACATGTTGCGCTTGTAAGCCTCCACGCCGGGCTGGTTGAAGGGGTTGACATCCAGCAGGTAGCCGGAGATACCGCAGGCTTTCTCGAAGAAGTAGATGAGCTCGCCGAGGTATTTCTCCTTCAGTGCGGGGATGGTTACGCGGATCACAGGCACCCCGCCGTCAACGTGAGCGATGCGGGTGCCGAGCTCGGCCATCTTGTTGACCTCGTCCACGCGCTTGCCGGCGAGGTAGTTGAGGCCGTCGAGGTTTGCTTCGTCGGTGGGGATGACGGTTTTGTGGTCAACGTTGTCGACGGAGAGCACCGTCTCGAAGATGATGCGCTCCCCTTCCTGGATCCACTGGCCCATGGAGTGGAGGTCGGTGGAGAAGTCCACGGAAGCGGGGTAGATCCCCTTGTTGTCCTTGCCCTCGGACTCGCCGTAGAGCTGTTTCCACCATTCACCGAAGAAGTGAAGCTTGGGGTTGTAGTTGACCATGATCTCGATCTTCTTGCCGGCACGGTAGAGGGCGTTGCGGGTGGTGGCGTAGAGCCAGGAGATGTTGCCGTCGCCTTCGGCCACGGTAGCAGCCTCCATAGCGCGGGCGCCGTCGACGAGTGCGCGGATATCATAACCGGCAACGGCGATGGGGAGAAGACCCACCGGGGTGAGCACGGAGAAGCGGCCGCCTACGTTGTCGGGGATGATGAAAGTCTTGTAGCCCTCTTCGGTGGCGAGCTGGCGCAGGGCGCCTTTCTTCTCGTCGGTGATGGCAACGATGCGGCGTGCGGCCACCTCCTTGCCTACCTGTTTCTCAAGCTGCTCCTTGAGCAGACGGAAGGCGATGGCGGGTTCGGTGGTAGTGCCCGACTTGGAGATCACGATGATACCGAATTTCTTGTCGGCCAGGAAGTCCTGAAGTTCGTTGAGGTAATCCTCGCCGATATTCTGACCGGCGAAGAGAACGCGGCAGCGGCGTGCGTCGTTCATGGGACGGAGCTGGGCGAACTGATCGGCAAGCGCCTCGATCACGGCCTTCGCGCCGAGATAAGAGCCGCCGATACCTACCGACACGATGTAGTCGCACTCTTCGTTGAGCGCTTTGGCAGTGGCCTCGATGTCGGCCAGATGAGCGTCGGTGATTTCAGAGGGGAGGTTGACCCAGCCGAGGAAATCGTTTCCGAGGCCGGTGCCTTTATGAAGTTTTTCGAGAGCTGCGGCAGCCTCGGGATCGAGGGCCTGGATCTGCTCGGCGGTAACCGTGCCGAGCACGTTCTTAACGTCTACGTTGATAGTTGCCATGATGTTGAGATATTGTTTCCTGCTGCAAAGTTACAACAAAAACGCGATTAATCACTACCTTTGCAGTTAAATGAGTATAAACAAATGAAAGAATGGGAAAAAAGCCGGAACGCATCACTACTGTGCTCCTCCTGGCGTACATACTGTGGGGAGTGCCGCGCAGATTCATGCCTGATCTGAAGTGGCTGGAGTATGCGGGAGGCGCGATGGCGGCAGTGGCCTTGTATATGTGCCTCACACACATTTTCAAAGGAGCACGTGGAAAACGCCTTATATTCTATACCGTTGTATCGGCCTTTTTCGTGATGGCCGTGACAATGGACCTCCTGTTTTAACCTGCCGCCATACACGGCGCCGCCAGGATGATAGGTCCTTAGTAAGCGCCGGAGGCGCGATATAATAATAGCCCCGCATCGAGAGGGTGTGTCAGAATTGCTAAATCTTATTAAATTGTAGGGACGCTCCGTGGAGCGTCCGCATAAACACTTGCTAATCAGGATAGATTCGCTGTAGGGACGCTCCACGGAGCGTCCCTACAGCGAAGCCATTTTGGGCAATTTTGACACACTCGCCGAATGTGTGGGGGTGGTATTATCTCGCGCCTCCGGCGCTTATAAGTCGCAATTTTTCGTATTCCCATCGATAGAGCGCGGAGCGCCCCTACTGCCGGGCAGACGATCACGGGACCGGGTCGTAGCCGGAACCGCCCCAGGGGTGGCAGCGGAGGATGCGGCGCAGGGCAAGCCAGGAGCCGCGGAAAGGGCCGTGGCGCCGCAGCGCCTCGAGGGCATACTGCGAACAGGTGGGGGTATAGCGGCACGAAGGGGGGAAGAGCGGAGATATGGCGCCACGATAAAAGAGAACCATTCCTGTCAGCAGCATGTTCAGGGCTGCCGACGGGATGGCGACTGTCTTTTTAAGTATTTTGCGGAGAGACATGGCAGGACGGCTCAGGCCGGCGGATAGATTTTTTTGAGTAGACGGCGCACGGCGGCGTTGACCCGGGAATAATCCTCGGTCTTGTCGGCCACATAGATGAACGCCACGTCGTAGCGGGGAGTGGAAGGAGCATCGACAATCCTTGCGGGGCGCGCCAGGCGGTATGCCTCGCGCACTCGGCGGCGCATCAGTACCCGGTCCACGGCATGGCGCAACCGCTTCTTGGGGATGGAGATGAGAAATTTCAGCGGGGGACGCTGCGACAGTGCCTCGTCACCGGCATCGCGGGGCGAAAGCGCCGGCGCCCACACCGCACGCAGCGGATAAGCCAGTGCCGATCCGCCCCCCTGCGGAACACTGTGCGCGAAAAGCCGGTCTATGGCCGTCTTTGAACAGAGGCGATGAACCTTCGGAAGCTTGTTGGGCGCCATTTCGGGTGGGATGTCTTACGCCTGGGGAACACCCTGGTTTTCCTGCAGGAACAGATCCACGGCAGCGGTGATGGATGGAGCCTTAACGGTAGGGGCCTCGATGTCGAGGCGCAGCCCCGCAGCTTCCACAGCCTTGGCAGTGGAGGCTCCCAGACACCCTATGCAGATCTCTCCCTGATTGAAGTCGGGGAAATTCTTCATCAGCGAGTCGATACCGGCGGGTGAGAAGAAGAGGATCATATCGTAGTCGAAGGGTTCGTCGGCGGTGAAGTCGTTGGAGACTGTGCGGTACATCACTGCCTTCGTATAGGCTATCTTGTTGGCGTCAAGGATATTGGTACCGGTGGTATGCACATCGGAGATGGCATAGAGGTATTTCTCCTTGCTGTGTTTTGTGAGTGCAGGGATAAGGTCGTCGAGTTTGCCGGTCTGACCATGGAAAATCTTGCGTTTGCGGTAAACGATATATTTCTGCAGGTAGAGGGCTATGGTCTCGGTGGTGCAGAAATATTTCATTGTGTCGGGCACGGTGATGCGCATCTCCTCACAGAGGCGGAAGAAATGGTCAACGGCCTGACGCGCGGTGAATATCACTGCGGTGAAATCGTTGATGTTGATTTTCTGCTGGCGGAATTCGCGGGCAGAAAGGCCTTCTACTTTGATAAAGGGACGGAACACGACTTCCACACCATATTTACGCGCAATGTCGTAATACGGCGACTTGTCGGAAGCGGGTTTGGGCTGTGATACAAGAATTTTATTGACTTTCACGATGCGGTAACAAGGTAAATCACCGGCCGTCAGACTCTCGGGGCGAGCCATCAGGTCAGAGGGTTTTACAGATTTCCGTGGCGGAGACGTACAGTACGATGACTGGTATGATTTCCAGGGTGCAAAGGTACAAAATAAAATAGAGGAGGGAGAGAAAATTATTATAAAAAATTCTAAAACCTTTAATTACGAACACCATCCGGGCCGCTACGTAAAGCACGCCGGCGGCGATCAGCATGGCTCCGCACAACGACGGATAGAAGAGAGCCACCACAGCCGGAAAGATCAGCACCACAGCCGAGAGTGCCGCCGTGGCGTTGAGACCGCGCAGCCACGACACGGAGCCGGCCTTGTCGGTAAACACATACCCGACCA
>URZG01000059.1 GCA_900552325.1 uncultured Porphyromonadaceae bacterium
CTTCGCGAACATGGGCCCGCTGCGCCAGCACAAGGCCCGTGCGGACTTCTCCCGCGACTTCCTGCGCGCCGGCGGCCTGGACGTGGTTTACCCGTCCGGCTTCCAGACCCCGGAAGACGCGGCCAGGGCGGCTGCGGAAAGCGGCTGCGCCGTGTGCGTGATCTGCTCCACGGACGACACCTATCCGGAAATCGTTCCCGCCTTCTGCAAGGCGCTCAAGGAAATCAAGCCGGACATGATGGTGGCCCTCGCCGGTTATCCGGCCGACCATGTGGAAGCGTTCAAGGAAGCCGGCGTGGATATCTTCATCCACGTCAAGGCCAACTGCTACAACACCGTTGAAGCTATCCAGAACAAGATCGGCCTCTAACAACCACCAACCTATTTCATTCAATGAGCAATATTCCTGATTTTGCATCCGCCTCCTATCCTGAAATCAAGGCCGGCGCCCCGGCCACGGCTTCCGGAACGGAAACCTGGATGACCAATGAACAGATTCCCGTGCCGCCCACCTACTCGGAAAGCGTGTACGACGACTGCCTGCACTTGGACTTCACGGCCGGTGTGGCCCCCAACCTCCGCGGACCGTATGCCACCATGTACGTGGCTCGTCCCTGGACCGTGCGCCAGTATGCCGGCTTCTCCACCGCCGCCGAGTCGAACGCTTTCTACCGCCGCAACCTGGCTTCGGGACAGAAAGGTCTTTCCGTGGCCTTCGACCTCGCCACTCACCGCGGCTACGATGCCGACCATCCCCGTGTTGTAGGCGATGTGGGCAAGGCCGGTGTGTCGATCTGCTCCATCGAGGATATGAAAGTCCTCTTCGACGGTATACCTCTTAACAAGATGTCCGTGTCGATGACCATGAACGGCGCTGTGCTCCCCGTGCTCGCTTTCTACATCAACGCCGGTCTGGAACAGGGTGCCAAACTGGAGGAGATGGCCGGTACCATCCAGAACGATATCCTCAAGGAGTTCATGGTGCGCAACACCTATATATATCCGCCGGAGTTCTCGATGCGTATCATCGCCGATATCTTCGAGTACACCTCGCAGAACATGCCTAAGTTCAACTCCATCTCCATCTCCGGTTATCACATGCAGGAAGCCGGAGCCACATGCGACATCGAGCTTGCCTACACCCTCGCCGACGGTCTGGAATACCTCCGCGCAGGTGTCAACGCCGGAATGGATATCGACTCGTTCGCTCCCCGTCTGAGCTTCTTCTGGGCTATCGGCATGAACTTCTTCATGGAGGTCGCCAAGATGCGTGCCGCACGTATGCTCTGGGCCAAGATCGTGAGCCAGTTCAACCCGAAGAATCCCAAGTCGCTTGCGCTGCGTACCCACTCGCAGACCTCCGGCTGGTCGCTCACCGAGCAGGATCCCTTCAACAATGTGGGCCGTACCTGTATCGAGGCTATGGGCGCCGCTCTCGGCCACACCCAGAGTCTCCACACCAACGCTCTCGACGAGGCCATCGCTCTTCCCACCGATTTCTCCGCACGTATCGCGCGTAACACCCAGATCTATATCCAGGAGGAAACCTACGTATGCAAGGAGATCGATCCCTGGGCCGGCTCGTACTATGTGGAGTCGCTCACCAACGAGATCGCTCACCGTGCTTGGGAGCACATTCAGGAAATCGAGAAACTCGGCGGTATGGCCAAGGCTATCGAGACCGGTCTGCCCAAACTCCGCATCGAGGAGGCAGCCGCCCGCACTCAGGCCCGTATCGACTCCGGTCGCCAGACCATTGTGGGTATCAACAAATACCGTCTCGACCATGAGGATCCCATCGATATCCTCGAGATCGACAATACCGAGGTGCGCAACTCGCAGATCGCCCGTCTTGATGACCTCAAGGCCAACCGCGACGAGGCTGCCGTGAAGAAGGCTCTCGAGGCCATCACCGAGTGCGTCCGTACCAAGGAGGGCAACCTTCTTGAGCTTGCCGTAAAAGCAGCCGGGCTGCGTGCCACCCTCGGCGAAATTTCCGATGCCTGCGAAGAGGTCGTGGGCCGTTATAAAGCAGTAATCCGTACAATTTCAGGCGTGTACTCAAACGAAACAAAGAACGATCCCGACTTCATCCGCGCACAGCAGATGGTAGAGGAATTCGCCAAGCGCGAAGGCCGTCAGCCCCGTATCATGATCGCCAAGATGGGCCAGGACGGCCACGACCGCGGCGCCAAAGTGGTAGCAACCGGTTATGCCGACTGCGGTTTCGACGTGGATATGGGTCCGTTGTTCCAGACCCCGGCCGAGGCTGCGCGCCAGGCTGTGGAGAACGACGTGCATATTCTCGGCGTATCTTCGCTGGCCGCCGGTCACAAGACCCTCATACCGCAGGTTATCGAGGAACTCAGGAAGCTCGGCCGCGAGGATATCATGGTGACTGCCGGCGGCGTTATCCCGGCCCAGGACTACGACTTCCTCTACAAGGCAGGCGTGGCCGCGATCTTCGGCCCGGGCACACGTATCCCAGTATCGGCTATCCGCATGATCGAGATTCTCAACGGCGAGGAAGCATGAGCAGTAGCCGCCGCTAACGACTGATACTTTATAAACAGATATATTTGATGGCGTATCGTCAGCGATACGCCATCTTTTTGTATCCGGATGTTTAATAACATATTTACGGCGGCAAATTTTGTCGCCGTTTTTTATTGCTGAATGACAACTATCCGCTAATTTAGCGGTGTAATATCTACCTTAAATCTACAATAGAATCCGTGATGAGAAAATGCATGCTGGTCCTGGCCCTGGCAGGGGCTGCGGCTCACGCTACGGCTGCCGACACCGACAGGCTCCTCACCGTAGGGGCCGAGACACGCGTCGACTACGAATATTATGGCACCGACGGAACCACGAACTCCGCCGAGACGGGGTTCAAGGGGAAATACCTCGCTATCCGTGCCGACGGGATGATTGTGCCGGGACTCACGTATTCCTGGCGCCAGCGCCTGAACAAGATGCATTTCGACAACTCCTTTTTCGACGCCACCGACTGGCTGTATCTCGATTATGCCGTGAGCCGATGGAATTTCCAGGCGGGTAAACTTGTGGTTGCCATGGGCGGATGGGAGTATAACCGCGCGCCGGTGGATATTATATGCGGTTCGATTTTCTGGAACAATATACCGTGTTACGACTTAGGGGTGTCGGCGGCGTTCTCGCCGGCGCCGGGTCATTCGCTTATGGCTCAGGTGGTGCAGAGCCCGTTCTTCACCAAGGAGCACCGCGACATGCTGGGGTATAATCTGATGTGGAACGGACGCATTGACCGGTTTCACGCCCTGTGGTCTGTCAACATGATCGAATATAAGCCGGGCCGGTTCATCTCTTACATTGCACTCGGCAATAAATTTACTTTCGGAAACGTGGAGGTGGAGCTTGATCTCATGAACCGCGCCGCATCGCATCAGACCTATTTCTTCAAGGACTGTCAGCTGCAGGGCGATGTAGCCTGGCGCCCCGATCCGAAATGGCGCATGTTCGCCAAGGCTTCATACGAGTTCAATCATTCGGGCACGGACGCCGACCTCGCTGTTCTCGACGGCACGGAGCTGACGGTCGCCGGCGGGGGAGTGGAATTCTTTCCGTTGCGTGGCAAGCGATGTGACCTGCGTCTCCACGCCGGATGTTTCTATGCCTGGGGAACAAATACAAATCAGGCCGACGCGCTGCAGGACAAAACATTGTTCGTGACTGCCGGCATTACGTGGCAGATGGATTTCTTTAAACTTGACAAACGCTGAAAATATAGTGAGCTATGGATGTCGGAACTGACCCCAAGACTGTGAAATCTTCTGAAAAGGCTACGGTGAAACGCCCTTCCGGGAAGCGAACCATGCCGGCGGCTATATCGGGTGTTATATGCCTTGGTGTCGTATTTATCCTTTTCTTTTACCTCGGGCGCGTAATGGGTACGGCCAATATGCTCAACACCATGATGCGTACAGCCCATGACCTGCTGCTCAACACTGTATTCTACCTTATGGGGATCTGCGTGCTCACCGGCGCGCTGGGCCGCATATTCGTGGAGTTCGGGGTCGTGAAGCTGCTTGAACATATTTTAAGGCCGCTGATGCGTCCGTTGTTCAATCTTCCGGGTGTGGCGTCGCTGGGGGCCGTGATGACTTTCCTCAGCGACAATCCGGCCATCATCTCTCTGGCGTCCGACAAACGGTTCAGCTCATATTTCAAAAAATTCCAGTTCATCTCGCTCACCAATTTCGGCACCGCCTTCGGCATGGGGCTGCTGGTGATGGTGTTCATGGTAGGGCAGGGGTATTTCTGGGAGCCGGCTGTAGGATTCGTCGGGGCTTTTTGCGGATGCATTGTATCCACACGCATAATGCAGCACTTCGTGTTGCGCAATTTTCCAAATTATCTCACTGAAGATGCAGCCGAGATAAAGTCAGAAGATAAGTCGGAGGAAAAGGAGGGAGGCGAGAAGACTGTCTTTATCCGAATTCTCAACTCGCTGCTTGACGGTGGTCGCTCCGGCGTGGATGTGGGCATCGCCATTATCCCCGGAGTTCTTATCATCTCCACCTTCGTGATGATACTCACTTTCGGGCCCTCGGCTGCCGGAGAGTATACGGGTGCGGCCTACGAAGGGGTGGCGCTCCTCCCCTGGCTGGCAGGCAAGGTGAATTTCATTTTTGAATGGCTTTTTGGATTCGGCGACCCGCATCTCATCGCTTTTCCCATCACTGCGCTCGGTGCGGTAGGCGCTGCCCTTGGGCTTGTGCCTAATTTCATCGCCCAGGGGTGGGTCGACGGCAACGCCATCGCCGTGTTTACCGCCATCGGCATGTGCTGGAGCGGTTTTCTGAGCACCCACACCGCCATGCTTGACACCCTGGGCTACCGCGACCTCACTTCAAAGGCCATCATTGCCCACACCATAGGGGGTATAGTGGCCGCCATAACCGCGCATCTTCTCTTTGTTCTGGTTGAGTTTATGGCGGCCGTGTGAGTTTTCTGCTGATTGAGGTTACTGCCTGGTGAAGTGCCAGTCATGGAACAATAGACCTTTGCCGTCAGGGGTTGCCGTTATTTTTGTAGGAGTGATTTTTTCAACCGGTCCGTTTTTCCGTAGAGTCCATAGAGTCCATAGAGTGGGTGAATACTATGGTGTTCCCTTCCTGACGGCCGTAATATATGGTTTCGTACTCATATATACGTCCGGTCTCGTAGACGGTGGTTGTATATTCCCGGCATGCGATATTGCAGCCGTTCACAGAGCTGTCCTCCCAGAAATCAATCACGCTGTTTGTCTCGAACATGCCGTAATCGCCCCCCTTTGTCAATCACATGGAATCGATACGATACCGGTGAGTTATCACTCATCAGCTGAGGAAGCGGTCTGGATTCCGGAGTATCGAGCGGCTTGAGATCGCAGTATTCGTCCCATGCCGCCGGGGCGATATACAGGTCGCTCTTCATGAACCGGTCAAAAGCGTCCTGCAATCCTTTCAGGTCGAACTTCCCGTCGGCACCGTCGATGAGGAACTGACGGTCGCCGATAACATCTCCGTACACTTTTTTTAGCTGGAGGAACATGGACCTGTTCTTGTAACCGCCAAGACCCATGCGTATGGCCTCGGGCGTGTCCCAATAAGTGGTGAATTCGGCATAAATGAGATTCCCCTCAAGCACCCCGTATAGGAATTTCCGTTATATTTATATAAGGTGAGTGACGGGAACGCAAGGCGCCCGTCGACCATATACACCACATGGTATTGCGGATTGCTTTTGGTGTCGCCGTCAACGCTGATTACGGTCAGCCCGTTGAGCTTGCCGTCGGAATTATTTCCGCACAGGTACCACGACTTGTTGATTTTCGCAGGGGTGTAGGCCGACGTGTCGTCGGCTTTTTCCCCGCCTACGAAACACTCCATCGAGGACTTCCCGTTTACACCGTTGACTTCTCCCAATTCCTTTGGCGGGATATTGAACCGGAATCCTTTGCGCGAAAGTTCATCAATGGTCCATCCGGCAAAGGAATTAATGCTGAAGAGCAGCTATACGGCGAATGTGGCGATAGTAACGGAGGTTTTCTTCATGACATAATATTTTGAGCATTTGTCTGTTATTAAGATTGTAAAGATAATACAATAATTTTAATTGGCCAAGGTGAGTGACCGCCGCGACATGTGGAAAGCGCGTTTTTGGTGCGTTTTTTTCTAAAATTGAGAATTTTCAGAAAAATGATTTGTGCGTCTGTGGAGAATGTTGTAACTTTGCGGGGTAATTTTTTCTGATGGAAACGATAAAGTTCACCAAGATGCACGGATGCGGAAACGATTACGTGTATATCGACTGCATGGACAAGTCACCCGACCGGCCTGAGGCTCTCGCGCGGGAGATGAGCGACCGACACTTCGGCATAGGCGCCGACGGTATCATCCTTATTCTCCCCTCGTCGATCGCCGACTTCCGAATGAGGATGTTCAATGCAGATGGCTCCGAAGGCGCCATGTGCGGGAACGCCACCCGATGCATCGGCAAATATGTTTTTGACCGCGGTCTCACCGACCGCAAAAGTATAACGCTCGAAACACTTTCGGGCGTTAAATATTTAACACTGTATCCCGGCGCAGACGGAAAAATCGAAAGCGTCACCGTGGATATGGGTGAGCCATCGTTTGTACCCGAGCGTATTCCGGTGGACGCCTCCAGCAATCTCGGCGTGAAGGCGCCCCTTGCCGACGGACGTGTGATGGAGCTGACGGCCGTATCGACCGGAAACCCCCATGCGGTGATCTTTACCTCCGACCTTTCGGACTCGATGGTTCTCGGTGTTGGACCGCAGCTTGAGACGCATCCCGTATTCCCCGACCGTGCCAATATAGAGTTCGCTTCCGTGGAAGGCCCTGCGGACATACGTATGCGTGTGTGGGAGCGGGGCTCCGGCGAGACGATGGCATGTGGCACAGGCGCCTGTGCTACCGCTGTGGCGGCAGCCCTGACAGGGCGTGCCGGTCGCGAGGTTACCGTGCATCTCCGCGGGGGAGACCTTGATATAAGGTGGGACGAGGAGACCAATCATATCTTTATGACCGGTCCGGCTACGGAGGTATTCACCGGCGAATATATCCGCCGGAACTGACTTTAAAACTAACTACGATGTTCAAAATCAACGATAATTTCTGCCGTCTTCCAGAGAGTTATCTTTTTTCGGAAGTGGCGCGACGCATAAACGCCTTCAAGGAGGCCAATCCCGAAGCCGATGTGATACGCATGGGTATCGGTGATGTCACTCTGCCTCTCTGCCCGGCTGCCATCGAAGCCATGCACAAGGCTGTGGACGACGAAAGCCGTACTGAAACATTCCACGGCTACGGACCTGAACAGGGCTACCCTTTCCTGCGTGACGCCATCGCCGAAAACGATTACCGCGCACGCGGCATCAACATCGCCGCCGACGAGATTTTCGTCAGCGACGGGGCGAAGAGCGATACCGGCAACATCGGTGACCTTCTCGACGCCGACAATGTGGTAGCGCTCACCGACCCGGTCTATCCCGTATATGCCGATACCAACGTAATGGCCGGCAGGGCAGGAGAACTCAATGCCGATGGCTCATGGAGCCGTCTGGTATATCTACCCGTGACGGCGGCCAATGACTTCGAGCCTGCGCTTCCGGCATGTCGTGTGGATGTGATATATCTCTGTTACCCCAACAATCCCACGGGTACGGCCCTTACCTGCAGCCAGTTGCAGAAATGGGTCGATTATGCCCGTAAAGAGGGTGCGCTGATAATGTTCGACTCGGCATACGAGGCGTTTATTCATACTCCCGACGTGCCTCATTCTATTTATGAGCTTCCCGGCGCGGAAGAAGTGGCCATAGAGTTCCGCAGTTTCTCCAAGACCGCCGGATTCACCGGTGTGCGCTGCGGCTACACCGTTGTGCCGCAGGCCATTCGTTCCGAAAGAGCTGGTATTTACTGCTTCCAACGGCGAGGAAATGTCTCTGAACGCCATGTGGAACCGCCGTCAGTGCACCAAATTCAACGGCGCATCATATATCTCGCAGCGGGGTGCGGCAGCGATATACACCCCCGAAGGGCGCCGTCAGGCAACCGAGGCGGTGGAGTATTATATGACTAACGCCCGAGTGCTCCGCGAAGGGTTGGCCGAGGCCGGCTTTGAGGTTTTCGGAGGAGTGGACGCTCCCTATGTATGGCTCAAGACTCCGGGCGATATGTCTTCGTGGGAGTTCTTCGACCTGCTTCTGGAGAAAGCCGGGGTGGCCGGTACTCCCGGTTCGGGTTTCGGTCCGGCAGGGGAGGGGTATTTCCGCCTAACGGCTTTCAATACCCACGAGAACACACTCCGTGCCATCGAGAGAATCAAGAAAGCATTTTAAAGGATGTCGGGAAATCCGATAACTTCCAGATATCCCTTAGTTTCCAATAAGTTCTAAATTCTATGTCGTTATTACGATTTGATGTGGTCAAGGAAGCTTCCGACCGCAAGGCTGTTCCGGTAAATATTCCGGCAGAGCGTCCCGAAAAGTATTATGCCGAGGCGGTGTTCAACCGTCAGAAGATGTTCGAGTATCTTCCGGCCGAGACCTTTGAAAAGCTCGTCGATGCGATCGACAACAAGCGTCCGATCTCGCTGGAACTTGCCGACAGTGTGGCAAACGGTATGAAGAAGTGGGCGATCGACAATGGCGCACGCCACTACACCCACTGGTTCCAGCCCCTTACCGGCGGCACCGCCGAGAAGCATGACGCCTTTATCGAACACGATGGCAAAGGCGGTGTGATGGAAAAATTCACAGGCAAGCTCCTTGTGCAACAGGAACCCGACGCATCGTCGTTCCCCAACGGCGGTATCCGCAACACATTCGAAGCCCGCGGATATTCGGCATGGGATATCTCCTCTCCGGTGTTCATTATCAACAACACTCTCTGCATCCCGACCATCTTCATCTCCTATACCGGCGAGTCGCTTGACTTCAAGACTCCGTTGCTGCGCGCACTCAACGCGGTTGACAAGGCTGCCACCGGCGTGGCCCGCTATTTCGACAAGGATGTGAAGCACGTGGTGTCGTATCTCGGATGGGAACAGGAGTATTTCCTTGTTGACGAGGCTCTCTATGCCGCCCGTCCCGACCTGGTGATGACCGGCCGCACCCTCATGGGGCATGAATCGGCCAAAAACCAGCAGCTCGAGGACCACTATTTCGGTGCTATCCCCTCACGTGTGGAGGCTTTCATGCTCGACCTGGAGATCGCATGCCACAAGCTTGGTATTCCGGCCCGCACACGTCACAATGAGGTTGCACCCAACCAGTTCGAGCTGGCTCCCATCTATGAGGAGACCAATCTTGCCAACGACCACAACCTGCTTCTGATGGATGTTATCTCGGAGGTTGCACGCCGTCATAACTTCCGCGTGCTCCTTCACGAGAAACCCTTCTCGGGTATCAACGGTTCCGGCAAACACAACAACTGGAGCCTCGGCACCGACACCGGCACGCTCCTCTTCGCTCCCGGCAAGGATCCGCGCCAGAATCTCCGCTTCATCACATTCGTGGCCAACGTAATGGCTGCCGTGCATCGTCATAACGCACTTCTGAAGGCTTCGATCGCCTCGGCCACCAACGCCCACCGTCTTGGCGCCAACGAGGCTCCCCCCGCCATCATCTCCATCTTCACCGGTACGCAGATCGCCGAGATCTTCGAAAAACTCGAGAAATCCACAGAAGACGATCTTATCGAATTCGCCGGCAAGGAGGGTATCACCGTAGGTGTCAGCCAGATTCCTGAAATCATGCTTGACAATACCGACCGCAACCGCACGTCGCCTTTCGCCTTTACCGGCAACCGCTTCGAGTTCCGCGCCGTAGGTTCGTCGGCCAACTGCGCGTCGGCCATGATCGCCCTCAACGCCGCTGTCGCCGAGCAGCTCGACGAGTTCAAAGCCCGCGTGGATGCCCGCGTAGAGCGTGAGGAATCGCTCTATCATGCCATCCTCGAGGAGGTGAAAGCACTCATTATCAAATCGAAGCCCATACATTTCGACGGCAACGGATATTCCGACGAGTGGAAAGAAGAGGCCGCACGCCGCGGTCTTGACTGCGAGACTTCAGTGCCCCGCATCATCGATGCCTATCTGCAGCCCTCGTCG
>URZG01000060.1 GCA_900552325.1 uncultured Porphyromonadaceae bacterium
GATGGGTGCCGATGCCTGGTTGCCGTAGGTGGCGCGCAGATGCACGTCGCCGGTGGTCGGAAGGCCTTTGGCTACCACATTGTACTGGGCGGCGGAGCGGCTTACCGGGGTGATTTCGGCCTCGATATTCTCCCATGAGCCGCGTGCGTTGCGGGTCTGGATTTTCACTCCGGAGGGATCGTTGCCGTTGAAGGTCAGAACGCAGGTGGCCCGGTCATCACCCTCGAATACAGTTCCGGCGTTGGAGAGGCTCATCTCCAGCTTCTGCACGGCGAAAGTCACGGTGAGGGGTTCTGACTCCTTGCCGTAGTTGTCGCGGGCGGTGAAGGTGATGGTTGTGGTGTTGTCGGCGCCGTCGATATACTCGATGTGCGAAGCGACTTCGGTGATATCCACAACGGCCATCTTCTCGGGATTGCGGGCCAGACCCACGGAGCTGAGGCCGAGAGCTTTGAGCCGGGCGGCAAGGGCGGCGTCGCCTGCGGCGAGGTCAGCCTCGGCCGGCCATCCCTGCTCCTGAAGCGATGTGGAGGTGGTGGTCATGGCCACGGAGGAGATGCCGCCGTGGGCGATGAGGGTGATTTTCTTCTCGCCGGTGGGTACGTTGCCGGCGATGAAGCTGATTTCATCGCCTGAGGTGAAGCCCTTGGGGGTGAGGGTGGGGGCAGGAGCGTTGATAAGCTCGTCGGAGAGGTCGATGATTACATCCTCGGTGGCGAGCATCTCGTCGTACTTGAGCACGAGCTGTCCCTCGCCGGCCTGGGCGTTGACATCTACTGTCAGACGGTAGTGATGGCAGGGCTCGGCCGTGAAGGTCTTGGGGGTAAGGGTGGCTTTGGCACCGGTGAACTTGGTCACATCCAGCTGCAGGGTCACCGCGCCGGGAGTAACGTAGCAGGGCTCCTCGCGGTCGTAGGCGAGGTTCGCATTGCCGGCGATAAGTGAGGGTGTGTACTCCTGGAAGAATTTCTTGAAATTGTCAGTGAAACTTACCGAAACCATGGCGTTGGCCAGGGTGGCGGTGATGGAGACGGGAGTTGTCTCGGAATCCTTGACGGTGAGGGTGGTGGAACCGTGATAATACGGTTTGTCATACCCCTGGTCGTCGGGCGAGCCATAGGAGGCTTCCATTGTGTAGGCTCCGACGGGGAAATCCTCGTCAACGGGGAACAGGTCGGGTGAATCCCAGTGGCGGCTTACGCGGCCGTCTTCGGAATTGAGGTCGATGGCCAGTTGCGATGCTGTCACAGCCATCGCCTGGCGGCTCGGAGACTTGGAGACACCTGCCGACGTTATGACTTCGGCGTCGAGGTCAAAGCTGGCATAGATGCGGCCGTTCTGCGAGCTGTTGGGGTTGTAAGAGTCAGAACAGCCGGCGATTATCATCCCGGCGGCCACGACTGTCAGCCCCGATAGCATTTTTTTCTTCATAAAGAATATTGTTACTATAATTTGCTTTCAGTACTGGTGTTTGAAATATCAAATATCTGTAGTTCTTTCGGTATATTTGGCGCAAATATACAAAAAAAAATGTGAATTTGCGGGTATGGTATCCTTAATTTTTTTTGGCGTCAGGGTGAAATTTGCAGATAATCGGGCGAATTATCCAGCGGAATGGATATTTCGGGCAATGACCCGGGCTGGCGGAAATGTGTTTGACGGCATATATACATCAAATTTAAAACTATTTAATAGGAATGAACGGGAAATTTTTATACCTTTGCCCCTAATTTAACAATACCCTATTTTTTTACTCAGGTTTTCCAATCAACCTGCCTTAAAAATACCAATCTGAAAATATGAGCAAACCGTATGTAGTAGGTATCGACATAGGTGGTACCAACACCGTTTTCGGTATCGTTGACGCCCGTGGCGTTGTTATCGCAAGTTCCTCCATCAAGACCAAGAAGCACACCCGGCTCGAGGATTATATCGACGAGCTGCATCAGGAACTTACAAAACTCCTCGAGGCTAACGATGCTTTGGGGAAAGTTCACGGCATAGGCATCGGCGCACCTAACGCCAACTATTATTCGGGCATGATAGAGTCAGGTGTAAACCTTCCCTGGCCCACACCCATACCCCTGGCAAAACTCGTGAGCGACAAGTTCGGCGTGCCGGTATCCATCACCAACGACGCTAATGCCGCCGCTATCGGCGAGATGACCTACGGCGCGGCACGGGGCCTCAAGGATTTCATAATGATAACCCTCGGTACCGGTGTCGGTTCGGGTATCGTTATCAACGGTCAGCTCGTTTACGGCCACGACGGTTTCGCTGGCGAGCTCGGCCACGTGATCATGAAGCGTAACAACGGGCGCCTCTGCGGCTGCGGCAACCACGGCTGTCTGGAGACCTACTGCTCGGCTACCGGTGTGGCACGCACTGCCTGCGAGTTCCTTGACGCACGTCCCAATGAGCCTTCGGCTCTCCGCGATATGCCGATGGAAGACATTACTTCTAAGGATGTATATGATGCCGCTATCGCCGGCGACAAACTCGCAAAGGATGTTTTCGACTATACCGGCACTATTCTCGGCGCAGCCCTGGCCGACTTCACCAAATTCTCCGCTCCCGAGGCGTTCATTCTCTTCGGCGGTCTTGCCAAGAGCGGCGAACTGCTGATGAAGCCCCTCCGCGAGTCGATGGAGAAGAACCAGTTCCCCATCTGGAAGGGAAAAGTGAAGGTGGCTCTCTCGGAACTCAAGGAGGCCGATGCTGCCGTTCTCGGTGCGTCGGCACTCGGATGGGAGGCTAAATTCCAGGCTCCCACCCCCTCGGCTGTGCCGGTGGCTCCCACCCCTGCGGTGACTCCCGCTCCCGCAGCCAACGCGTGATCCAACCGGATTGATTCCATAAAAATAAGGATTGTATCGGTTCGCGATACAATCCTTATTTTTATTCAGAGATTTCTGTTATTTGTAGCGGGCCCAGCGGATGAGGTCCTTGATGTTGGGCTTCTTGCCGTACATGAAGATGCCTACGCGGTAGATCTTGCCGGAGATCCAGGCCATGACCACGAAGGAGATGTAGAGGATCAGAAGGCTGGTGACGATTTCCCAGGAGGGGATGCTGAAGGGGATGCGGCAGAGCATCACCATGGGGGAGGTGAAGGGGATCATCGACAGCCATACGGCCAAAGTGGAGTTGGGCTCCTGCGCCACGGTGAGGGAGAAGATAAGCGCGAGGATGATGGGGATCACGGCGAATGACTGGAGCTGGGAGGCGTCCTGAATATTGTCTACGGCCGAGCCGATGGCTGCGAATATGGAGGCGTAGAAAAGGAAGCCGCCGATGAGGAAGAGGAGCAGGTAGCCGAAAAGCGAGAGTATGGCGGCGGGCGAACCGAAGTAGGAGATAGCCTGAAGCATATCTATATCCACCGAGGCCGAGGCGGCGTCCAGTGTGCCGGCGTTCATGGCGTTGACCTGGGTCATCACGGCGTCGGGAACCAGCATGGGCATTACCACCATCGACATCGCTCCGAGAAGAAGCGCCCAGATTATGATCTGCACTACGGCTACGAGTCCTACACCGAGTATCTTGCCGAGCATCAGCTGTGTAGGCTTGACCGACGATACCACCAACTCGAGCACGCGGTTGGATTTCTCCTCGATGATGGAGGTCATCACCATCTGGCCGTACATGAGCAGGAACATATACAGGATGAAAGTGGAGAAGAGACCTATGCCGAACGACAGGAACGAGGAGGTGGATTCCCCTTCACCCTCGTCGTCGACGCGGATTGTGCTGAGGTTGACGTTAGCTTCGGATTCGTCGAGGATCTGCTGGATATTGTCGATGTTGTAGCTCATCAGACGGTAGTCGCGCACTGCGTCGCCGATCTGCGAGGTGAGCAACCCTTCGAGTTCCACCGAGGCGGCGTCGTGCATGTAGAGTGTGGCCTTGGGATTGGCTGCGACGTCGGCGCCGATAACGAGCACACCGTTGTAGCGGTCGGAGCGGAGGGCAGAGTCAAGGGGCTCGGCTGTAGGGGCGAGGACAAGGTAGTCGGGCTGGTGCTCCACCAGTGTGGGAAGCACTATGCCGCTTTCGTCGATCACGGCCAGGGTGCGCTCGTCGGGAGTGGACAGGCTCATTATCAATGCGGGAGCCACCATCAGGGCCAGCATCAGCACAGGCATGAGTATGGTGGTGACGATGAATGATTTCTTGGCTACTCGTTCCTTGAACTCGCGGCTGATGATTATGGAGATGTTGCTTTTCACGATTCTAATACTGGGGAAAGTTCGTTGACGATGTTGTTGGCGCGGTTGTATTCGGCTACGGTGGAGAGGAAGATGTCGTTCATCGACGGTAGGGCGCGGTCGAAGGATATGAGGTCGACGGCTCCGTTGGCCAGGGAGATGATCTCGCGGCGGTCTGCGTCGGGTTTCATCTTTAGGGCGACTTTGATTGTATCATTCTCTCCGGGGGTGAAGTCGGAGCTCTCAACCCTCTCTCCGAGAGCGGAGAGGAGTTGCTGCGGAGTGCCGTGGAAGGTGAGGCGGTAGCGTCCTTCGCCCATACGGGCGCGTATGTCGGCCACGTTGCCCGAAAGGATGTTGTGCGAGCGGTTTATCAGGGTTATGTCATCGCAAAGCCGCTCCACTGAGTCCATGTTGTGGGTGGAGAATATGACGGTGGAGCCTTCCTTGCGCAGTTCGAGGATCTCGCGTTTGAGCAGTTCGGCGTTGATGGGGTCGAAGCCGGAGAATGGCTCGTCGAAGATCAGCAGCTTCGGGCGGTGGAGCACTGTGACGATGAACTGTATCTTCTGCGCCATACCTTTGGAGAGCTCCTCGACTTTCTTGTCCCACCAGTCGGAGATCTGGAATTTGTCGAACCAGCGGCGCAGTTCGCGGTTGGCTTCGGCTGTCTTCATCCCTTTGAGGCGCGCGAAGAACAGTGCCTGCTCTCCCACGCGCATCTTCTTGTAAAGGCCGCGTTCTTCGGGGAGGTAACCGATTTGAGTCACATCCTCTTCGCGGAGCTGGTGCCCCTGAAAGAGTACACGGCCTGAATCGGGGGCGGTGATATGGTTGATGATACGGATAAGGGTGGTCTTGCCGGCCCCGTTGGGGCCGAGGAGTCCGTAGATTTTCCCCTCGGGGATTGTGAGCGATACATCGTCGAGCGCCGTATGACCGGTAAAGCGCTTAGTGACGTGCTCTATTTCAAGAATATTGTTCATAAGCATAGTTGGTTGATAGTCTTTGTAGTTGGATTGGTATGGCGCCGCGGGCGCTTATTTTTGTCTTATTTGACGCAAAAATAGTTAAATAGTTGCGATGCCGCTTGAAAATTTATAAAAATGGCCTAAATTTGTAGGTCTGAAACTGTTTACCGTTATGCATTTACGCAAGATGTTGCTTTTTGTTGTGGCTCTCACGGCACTTCTGGTGCTGTCGGGCACGCTGGCCGGATGTTCGTCCGCCCAGCCATCCACGGCACACTACCGCGGAGATTCGGTGTATGGCGATGACGGTAAACAGAAAAAGAATAAGAAAAAAAAGAAGAAGGGCGCCAAGGATGATGGCGGCAAAGGCGGTAGCGCGCGTCCTCAACGCCCCCGTGTCGATCCCGGGCTGTTGGCACGCGCCCGCGGAATAGCCAACCCTATGGAGCGCGCCCTGGTGGAAGAGGCAGCCGGATGGATAGGCACACCTTATTTATATGGAGGCACCACGCGCGCGGGAGCTGATTGCTCGGGGCTCGTGATGGAGGTCTATCGTGAGGTGTGTGGTGTGAAGTTGCCACGTTCGTCGGCGGCGCAGAGCCGCTGGTGTGCACCGGTGGAACCCGAAAAGATGCAGCCCGGCGACCTGGTGTTCTTTTCCGCCGACAGCGAGCAGGTCTCGCACGTGGGTATGTTTATCGGTGACGGCAGAATGATTCATGCCTCCTCCTCGCGCGGGGTGATGGTCAGCGCCCTCGACAATCCCTACTGGCTCAGCCGTTTCTATTCAATCGGCCGCGTTACCTCGGCCGAAACCGCATGGCAGCGCCTCAAAGGGGCCGATGGAAAATCACAGAAGAACCTTACCGCCTCTCCGGTGCCAGCTACGGAAGCCCCTGTGGCGCACATCTCATCGCGCCCTGCGGATGGAGATACCCCGGAAATTTCGCTCCTCGACCTCGTCATCTCTCAGAAAGCCGATTCCATTCTCGGCACTCAGTTCAAACAATAACGCCCATAATTGAATGATGAATAAACAGTTGTCGAATGAATATCTGATTTGGAGCTGCATTTTAATAGGAATATTGCTTCCATTGTCAATCTTATTTTTCGACAGCCCTGAGCGCGATGAATGTTATCAGGCATTATGTGTGCTTGAATATCGGCGTTCGCCTCTGGCCCCCTTGACATTCTTTAATGGATTTGTATGGCTGAAACTCTTTGGTATCACGATCTTAAATCTCAGAATACTTAATTTGCTGTGCCATATAGTCTCGATTGGCTTGGGGTGTCTGGTTTTCCTCAGAATTACCAGCGACAGGCTTTTGACAGCTATGTTGTTCATGACAATGAGTACCGCATCACAGGTATGGGCCATGCATATTTATAATTGGGATACCGGCTGCTATCCTTTTGCAATGTTGTGCCTGGTGGCATCGCTGGCTTTCTGGAATAAGCCATCATGGTTACGGCTGGCGTTATTGGCTGTTTCGACTGCATTATTGTCTTTGTCAAGAATACCATGTGTCGTAGGCTTACCGATAATTTCATGTATTGTGGCATATCGTTATCGGCCTAATTTAAAAGAAATGTTTGTCCGCACTGTTTTTTTTGTGATATTATACCTTTCATTGTCGATAATATTTTTGTTATTGATTTATGGCAGTGTGGAGGGTATACTCAGTGCTTTTTCATCAGAAAATATCATTACAGGGCATGGGGTCAGTGATTTGGACAGATATATCGAACGTATCATGCAAATTACACCTCAGTTGGCAACCGAATCCATGCTGCCTTTGTTATGTATGCTGGCCGCTCTGATAATAACAGATCTAAGAAAAAAGAGGTTAATAGTGGGAATCTTATTTTTATTCCTGATCGAAGGATGCCTGCTTTTTCTTATACTTGCCATGCCTGTGCGCACTTTCTTCTGCTTGCTTTGGTTGCCTTGCATGTTTTTATGGCTTTACCCTGTGTTACGGAATCTGCATAAGGAAGGTTTTTTCTGTAATCCCGGCTACATTGAATGGCTGTCGGTGTTATTTATGTGTCTGCCTATTATCGGTAGCGACGGTTTTCAGGAAAGATTTATGGTTTTGCCGATATTACCGGTACTGGCAGGTGTTTGCTATCCATATTTAAAGCGATATATAAGGTCGTGTCTACTTTTCCTTATGTTTGCAGCTGCATCAATGGTGCTTATAAAAGATGCATATTATATAAGTCAGGGAACGGAAATGATAGGAGAAACTGTTCCTCGTTTGAAAGGGATTATGGTTGACCGTCAAAATGCTTCATCGATCTGTGCGCAGGTAAAGGTGTATGAGGAAATCCGAAATAAAGGCATGAAAATGGCCGTAGTTGGAGATAACCGATATCCTGGTGCATTCTTGCTCGGGACTGATATGCTTGTGGATCTTCATGTGTTCCATCTCGGAGATATGGAAGACGATAAGCCTATGTATGAACGCGAATTGCCAAAATTCGATGCCCTGATGGTTTTTTATCCGGTTTATTATTATCAGGATGCTATAAGCATGTCAGTCAACCAGAAAGATAATGATGATTTTGAACAATTCCTGATACATAAGGGGTTCGGTAAATCAGAAATACTATATCCTAACTTCGTTATGTACACCCGATAAATGTTGGCTGAAATAACACAGCAGATTGTATAAAGCATAAAAAGGCGCTTATCACTAAGCGCCTTTTTATTGGTTTCCAATAGGTACAATTTCTAAGGTAAAAAAGATTGTTTTAGGTTTGTGATACAAAGGTCGGTAAATTATACCGTGACGCAAAAATAATTAGTATGTTTTACGGCATAGTTTTCAATCATGAATCGTTTTTACCGTGTCGGATGTTTCGTAATTTATTGAAAACCAATAAATATAGTTTGGGGGAGAAAAGGAAGAATTGCATGTTAAAATTAGTTAATACGCCGAAAGGGGCTTACTATTTGCCATTTTCTTCAAAAATAGATAAAGAAAATTCAGTACCGTCAAAGACGCCGTAACTGTTGCGGGTGATCCAGTCGCCGAGGATAATCATTTCAGCCGGGGGGGTGAACCCTCGGTAACGGGCAAGAGTGTGGCGATGGCCGAACACGAAGTAATCTACCTGCTTACCTTCGGCTGCATGCGTTTTCTGGAAGTTTTCGCAAAATCCTATGAGCGGTTCCTCTGACGCATTGAATTCAGGTGCCTGATAGTTGGCGAAATCGCGGGAGGAAGCACTCCAGCGATGCGCGAATCCCACGGTCCATCTCGGGTGGATTCCCGAGTATAGCTTCTGCGTGAATTTGTTACGGAATAGCCACTGGATCAATCTGAAACCCGCAGTGGGTTCCCCCTCGCGGTCACCGTGCGAGATATAGAACCGTTTCCCGAGAATATCGCGCACCACAGGGCCGTCGACGATTGTCACTCCGATCTCGTCGCGGATATAGTCGAACAGCCAGATGTCGTGGTTGCCGGTAAGCCATGTGATTTTCACTCCGCTGTCGGCCAGACGGGCAAGCGCACCGAAAAAACGCACATAGCCGCGTGGCACCACCGTGCGGTACTCGAACCAGTAATCGAGTACATCTCCGTCCATTATAAGTTCTGACGCCCGCCCATGAAGGCTTTCGAGGAATCGGACAACACGAGCTTCATGCTCTCTTGGCGACGGTATGTAGCCGGCCCCGAGATGAAGGTCTGAAATAAAGTATACCGGAAGCGAATCCAATTTGTTGAAGGCTGGATGTTAACAGGAATAGGTGGGAGCGATATCGGGAATTCAAAGGAAGCCGAGTTCGAGTTTGGCTTCCTCGCTCATCATATCCTTGGTCCATTCGGGTTCGAATACGAGATTGATGGTTACGGATTTGATGCCGTCGATAGATTCGAGTTTCTGACGGGTGTCTTCCATGATAAATTCTGCCATAGGGCAGGAGGGGGCGGTCATGGTCATATCCACCGTCAGATCTCCGGCGTCCGTGAGATCTATCCTGTATATCAGGCCGAGGCTGTAGATGTCAACCGGTATTTCGGGGTCGAAAACGGTCTTGAGCATTGCCACGATTTTCTCTTCGAGTTCAAGATGTTTATTGGCGTCCATTTGGAATGTCGTTTTCAAGTTTAGAGTCCAAAGTTACGAAAAATCCACAAAAATTGCGAAATTTAAAATTAATGAGTTAACTTTGCGAACGAAAAACAGCCTGGCCCTTTAATCGGGAACGAGGTGTGACACACATTGTGAAGAATATATATGCCGGATATCAACAATAACTCAATATGAAATTATTCAAGAAACTGGTTGCCGCCGCTATTGTGGCCGTAGCCTGCATGGGCGCCGCTCCCTCTGTGTCGGCTGCCGGTCCTATCAAGTTCGGTGTTAAAGCCGGTATCTCTGTAAATGACCTGAAATTCAACGAGGATCTTGTAAGCTCCAATAACCGCACCGGTTTCACCGGCGGTCTTACCGCGCAGTTTGTGGCGCCCATCATCGGTATCGGATGTGATCTCTCGGCAATGTACACCCACCGTTCCAACCGTATCTCCGGCGGGGTAGCTCCTGATGGCACACAGGTGTCCAGCATGAACGTAAACCGCGATTACATCGAACTTCCCCTCAACCTCCGTTGGGAAATGAATGTGATCGGTATAAGCAAAATTATATGCCCCTTCCTGACTACAGGTCCTGACTTCTCGTTCCTTCTCTCCAAACAGAATGTAAAGGATGCATGGAATCAGAAGAAATTCGATGTGGCCTGGAATTTCGGTTTCGGTGTGCAGCTTGTGCAGAAGGTTCAGCTTGCCGCCTCCTACGGCATCGGTCTGACCAAAAGCGCCTCTGGCGAGGACGCTCTTTATGGCAGCGGACTTAGCAGCAAGAACCGTTTCTGGACTGTTACGGCAGCCTATATGTTCTGATTTTTATAACATACATATCTAAAAAAGCGGGG
>URZG01000061.1 GCA_900552325.1 uncultured Porphyromonadaceae bacterium
CATCATCTATGACAAGAGCGAGCTCCTTATGGACGTCCTCGATGCCAAATGGTACGGTGTCATCACTCCTATCGAGAACCTCAACATCACCGGTACCGTAGGTTACTTCCTCGACAATACCCGCGGTCACTACCTTCTTTCCAAATATTACGGTTCTTCCGTAGTGGTTGACCGTGGCGGTGCCGCCAACATGACCTATTCACGTCTCCGCGGCCTCAACCTCCAGGCTCTCGCCACATACCGCCGCACTTTCGGCAACCACCATGGCGATATCATGATCGGTGCCGAAAGCTACGACCGCAACTCCGAGTCGCTCTCCGCTCTCGGTTACACCCTCTACGATCCTTACAACTGGGCTGTGAACAACACCCTCAACAATGACCAGCGTACCGGCTCCGGCGGTGCTTCCGGTTACTCCACCCGCGGTTACTTCGGTCGTCTGAACTACGACTACGACTCGCGTTACTTCGCTTCCGTATCTTTCCGTCGCGACGGTTCCTCCCGTTTCGCTCCCGACCACCGCTGGGGTAACTTCTTCTCCGTATCGGCTGCATGGGATATCAAGAAAGAGGCTTTCATGACAAACGTAACCTGGCTTGACCTCCTCAAACTGAAGGCATCTTTCGGTCAGCAGGGTAACGATAACCTCTATCCCGGTCTTACCTACGACTACTATTACACTGATGTTTACGGCATCAGCGGTTCCGATGCGTGGTCCGACGGTAACCTCCTCCAGAAAGGTAACCCCGAACTGACATGGGAAACCTCCAACGCCTTCAACGTCGGCGTTGACTTCAGCTTCCTCCAGGGTCGCATCGACGGTAGCCTCGAGTATTACCTGCGTCAGACCCACGACATGCTTTACAACAAGCCTGTCGCTCCCTCCAACGGTTTCTCCTCCATCCCGATGAACGTGGGCTCCATGCGTAACATGGGCTTCGAGTTCGAAATCAACTATCGTCCCATCGTAACCCGCGACATCAACTGGGAGATCAACCTCAACGGTACATACAACCAGAACAAGATCATCAAGCTCCATCCCGACCTGAAGGGTCAGATGATTTCCGGTATCCGTATCATCAAGGAGGGTTCCTCGCTCTATAACTATTACATGGTCGACTATGCCGGCGTTAATCCCGACAACGGTGCCCCCCTCTTCTGGGCCCGCGAGGTGCTCAATGCCGACGAGGTTGCCGCCAACCCCGATATCGATCCTGTCTACGGCGCTGAATACAAGACCGAGAACTTCGATACCGCATCCGACACCAACCTCAAGGAAACCGGCAATGTGCTTCCCACATTCTACGGCGGTTTCGGTTCTACCCTCCAGGCTTACGGCTTCGATTTCTCCTTCCAGTTCGCATTCCAGCTCGGCGGCCGTACTTATGACGACGGTTATCTGAAACTGATGCATACCGGTTCGGCATCCTCTCTCGGTACCAACTGGCACCAGGACGCTCTCGACCGCTGGACTCCCGAAAATACCGGTGCCAAGTTCCCCAAACTTGACTCTCAGGCTACATACGTAGTTGCCGACCAGTCCACCACTTTCGGCCTGGTTAGCTCCGACTACCTCTCGCTCAACAACGTGACTATCGGTTACACTTTCCCCTCCAAGTGGATGAAGAAACTCGGTCTGGAATCGCTCCGCGTTTACTGCGCCGGCGACAACCTGGCTATCGTAACCGCCCGCAAGGGTCTTGACCCCCGTCGTGGATTCGCTTCCGCCTCTACAGGTGGTTACTCTGCAATCCGCAACATCTCCGGCGGTCTGAAGGTTGTTTTCTAATCGTCTGACTAAAACGAATTTCCTAAAATGAAGAATACCAAAATATTTTTAGCCGCCGCTTGCTCCGGACTTCTGTTCGCTGCCTGCGCCGACCTCGACCAGGAGCCGCTGAGCAACGTTGTCACTCAGGCTCAGAAGGCGCAGGTCGTTGCCGATGACCCCGAAATGGTGTCGGCTTCGGTTAACGCCGTTCCCGATATGGTGAAGGCCTATATGAACACCTTCGGAACCCACCAGGATTACGGCTGGCCCTCAATGATGCTTATGCTCGACTCCCGTGGTCAGGATATGCCTTCTGCCCTCGGTGGTTACCAGTGGTACACCGCAGCTCTCGAATACTCGGATTTCGGCGGCCGCTACTACGATAACCTCTATTACTGGTACACCAACTACAACCTCATCCGTTCGGCCAATGCCGTTATCGGCGTGATCGATCCCGCCACCGAGGACAACGAGAGCCAGTATTTCCGCGCTCAGGCACTCGCTTACCGCGCATGGGCATATTTCAACCTTACCCAGATGTATGCCTGGACCTATGCAAAGAACCCCAACGATCTTTCCGTGCCTCTGGTGCTTGACACCAACATGGACGAGACCGCTTCCAACGGTTGTCCCCGTGCTACCGTAGCCGAGGTTTACGATCAGGTGTTCGCTGATCTTGACGAAACTATCGCTCTTCTTGAAAAAGCTGAGGCCGCAGGCGTGAACCGCAAGTCTATGGCAGCCTCCGGTAATCTGGAGAAAACCTACTTCAACCTCACCGCCGCCTATGCGATGCGTGCCCGCGCACACCTCTTCCGCGCTACCGATGCTGACTACACCGCCTGTGTCAGCGACTGCGAAAAGGCTCTCGAGCTCGCTACCGCCGAAGGTCTCCATCCCTATTCGATCAACGACCTTGCCGCTCCCCGTTTCAATGATATCACTGATCCGTCCTACATCCTTGGTATCTACTATGATCCCTCCAGCTCGGCTGCCCGTTCCATCGCATCGTTCGCTTCGTTCATGAGCGCATGGATTTCCGGTTATGCCGACAAGGGCTTCTTCCGTTGCATCAGCAAGACTCTCTACGCCTCTATTCCTGATTCGGATGTGCGCAAAGGCTGGTGGCTTAACGAGGATGCCAATGCGCCTGTGACTCTTCCCGCGCCTTATGCCACCAAGATTTCCAGCGCGAACATTGCGTGGACTCCTTATGCGCAGATCAAGTTCGGTGCATATAATAACGATCCCACCATTTCGTCGTATGCGACCGACCTGCCCCTTATCCGTGTTGAAGAGGTTTATCTGATGCTGGCCGAGGCCCAGGGTTACGCTCAGGGTGCCTCTGTCGGAGCCCAGACCCTTGTTAAATTCCTCAATGAGTTCCGCGACGGTTCGTTCAAATATAACGCCGCTTCGGCCGACGAGCTCCGTGACGAAATCTGGAAGCAGCGTCGTATCGAGCTTTGGGGTGAAGGTTTCGCCATGTGGGATATCCTCCGCCTTCAGAAACCGGTCAACCGTGTAGGTGCCGGCTACGAGAGCACTCTGGTATTCAACATCAGCCCCAACAACACCGTGCTTCTGTTCGACATTCCTCAATCGGAGGCACAGCGTAACCCCCAGATTGTAAGTCCGTCGCGCGGTTCGGAAATCCCGACTCCCGTAGCTGATGTAAATTGATTCTTCCGCTGATTCCCGGCGTCTCCTCCGTCAAAGCACGGAGGAGACCAGGAATAAGTTAACCTTTAATAAATCAGATTTCTACATTATGAAATTATATAAATTCATGCTGGGTGTCGGTGGAGTGATGGCTCTGACTCTTACTGCCTGCCACGATGATCCTGAATACACCCCGGCAGGTGCGGTGGCAACTCCCCCGGCATACTTTAACCTTTCAGACGAAACGGCTATCGATCTGGAAGATACATCGTCGGACTTTGTCGTGCATCTTTACCGTGCCGATGCCAACGGTTCTCTCACCATTCCTGTTGCCACCACCATCACTGCTCCTGATGGAGTGAACACCGGTATTTTCACAGTGCCTAAGGATGTGACTTTCGCCGACGGCGTGTCCATGGCTGACTTCAAAGTGACGTTCAATATCGCCGACATCAAGCCTCTTACAAGCTATATGTTTGACCTCAAGGTCGACGGCGAGACTACCCCCTATTTCTCCACCGACGTTACTTACGATGTAAGCTATGTGCCCTGGGAGACTGTTACCAGCAAGACCGGAAGCACCGCATCCGAACTCAGCATGGTCGGTCTGCTTACCCGTCCCTGGTCGGTTGAATGTGTCGTTCAGAAGCATCCTGCACAGGAAGGCTTCTACCGTGTGCGTCACCCCTATTTCACGGCTCCCGATCTCTATGAGGATGAAAATACTATCGTCAGCGAACAGCGTTATCCCGAATCTGATCCCAACTATCTGTATCTGAATGCAAACAACGCACGCTCGGTATACGTATCTAATTCCAAGGGTAAGGCCCAGGTGTTCTACTACACCGGTTATGTGCTCGATAAATCCGTGCCCAACTACGGCGAGGAGCTGATGCTCTTCTGCGAGTTCTCTGCTTATCTTGCCAAATCGTTTACTTTCCCCGGTCTTGACGGCCTGTTCGATGGTACCCAGGGTGACTATAACACCAAGGCAGGTGCAATGGAGAACGGTATTATCGACTTCAAGAGCAACATGTCGTGGACTTATCCCGCGGCAGCCGACGCTTCCAAGGGTTCGTTCGGTTACGGCGGCTTCGATTCGTGGCAGCTTATTCTCGCTGATGCAGAAAAACCTGTTGAATGGGAGACTATCGGCGCCTGTGATTACGTGGACGGCTTTATCGCCAACGTATTCAAGAGCGAGGATCCTGTAAGCTACAAGGTGACAGTAGAGCGTAATATCGCTACTCCTACACGTTACCGCATTGTTCAGCCCTACCTCCCCGGCACATATCCCTTCCCCGGCGATGCTATTACAGCTGATCCCGAACAGTACAATATCGAGTTCAACGTGAAGGATCCCGATATGGTTCTCGTTGATGTACAGTCGACCGGATATGTTTACAACCGCGTCAATTATCAGATCTGTAACGCCGGTGCATGGTTGTACTACGGTTATGCTGACGGCAGCACTCCTGTTTCCGCCGCTGATATCAAGAAGCAGGGTCTCAACGATACCTTCAAGGATGGCGTTGTTACTTTCGCTCACCCGATTGCAATCTACAACCAGCAGGGTCACTTCCTCTGGGAAGGAACTCCTTTCACTCCCGGTCAGCTGATGCCGCAACCGCTTCCAAGAACCTTGTTGTCAAGACTCAGAAAAAGCCTGTGCTTCACTCCCAGCGTGTTCCTGTACGCGTGAGCCTGTCGCCTGTGAAACCCCTCACCTTTACAAAGGCACAGTGATATGCGTTGACCGCATGACACTATCATGATAACCGCAGAGGCGTGCCCGAGAGGTACGCCTCTGTTTGTTAATGATAAAATTGGTTTTATCTTACATAAATTGATATGAAACTGCGTTTTTTGGGAACCGGGACTTCATCGGGGGTGCCTCAGCTCAGGTGCGGGTGCCCGACCTGCCTGTCATCCGACAGCCACGACAAACGGTTGCGGTGCTCGGCGTTCGTGGAGTGTGACAACGGCACGAATATCCTTATAGACTGCGGCCCGGACTTCTATACTCAGATGCTGCGTATGCCGCGGTTCATCGACATACATGCGCTGCTGATCACCCATCAGCACTATGATCATGTGGGAGGTATCGACGATCTGCGCCCCTATTGCTGGAAAAACGAACATTTCCCCGTATACTGCCAGGCCGATGTGGAGCACGACTTACGTGAACGTATCCCTTATGCGTTCCGTGAGAATCCCTATCCGGGTGTGCCTCATTTCGAGTTCGTGAGGGTAGAGCCGTTCAAGGAAACCTCGGTAAATGGCATTGAGGTGCTTCCTCTTCCGGTAAACCATTATAAACTGAATATTGTGGGGTATCGGATCGGCCGTGACCTGGCTTATATAACCGATGCCAAATTCGTGCCTGACGAGACGGTGGAGGCGCTCAAAGGGATTGATACCCTTGTGATCAACGCTCTCCGCCTGACTGAACATATATCCCACATGTCGCTTGAGCAGGCTCTGGAGGTTATCTCCCGTATCGGGCCGCGCCGCGCGTTTCTGACACATATCGCCCACAGTATGCCTCCCGAGCAGGAGGCTTCACGGCTTCTTCCCCCCGGAGTGACGTTCGCATACGACGGTCTTGAATTTTTAATCTGACTTTACCACCCGATATGGAACCGGGGCGCATTGGAATCTCCAATGCGCCCCGGTCGGCGTTTTCAGATGTTTGCGATGGTCAGCGTACAGCTATTTTTGAGGTAGCCGTGCCCTGGCGTCGGATATAGATTCCCGGGGTGAGGGCGTCGGCCTGAACGCGCATGCCCTGAAGGTTGTAATATTCCACAGGAAGGTCGGAGGAATCATTCTCTACATCGCTGACAGCGCTTCCCGACGCGTCGGTGATGTGGATGTTGTCGAGGAGCAGATCGAATCCCCCTCCGCTGTAGCCGTGGAAGCCGATGGCGACTTTCTTCTTGCCGGCGTATGCCTGCAGGGGAACGACGCACTCGGTCCACCGGGTGTCGGCATCGTGCTGCACGAAGCGACCACCTTCAACCGGGGCGAACTCGCCGCCGTCTACCGAGGCTTCCACTTCCATGTAGTCGTTGAAGATGAGATCTTCATCGGCCATATTGAGGTAATAGAAATGGAACCGCAGCTCTGGTGATATTACGTCATCGAACGAAAGAAGCGGGGTGGAGATACGTGCCTCGGCGCCATCTACGGAGTGGAAACCAAGGAAGATCAACATTCCGTCGTCAACGTACGGACCTGACCCGGGGAATGTGCTGATATAGTTCAGCTCCCATGTGCCACCGAGTGCAAGCGACTGGAGAATCCAGGGGGAGGTGTGCAGCTGGCAGTCCTTGAATGTCTCAGCGAGCGGCAGGCTGTAGGCCGGTCCGGTGTAGGCGCCGGCAGGAAGCGACTGGCGTCCGTCGCCGGCCGATGAGGTCGCCACCACGTAATAGTAGGGGTATCCCTGGCGGGAGATGTCAAGGCTCCGGTCTGTGAACGAAGTTCCGGTGACCCCCTCGGCGACAGTCTCGGGGAGACGTCCCGAAAGATCGCGGAGAATCTTGTATGTAAGTTTCGAGGGATCCACTGCCAGGCCGTTGAGTCCGGTGGTCGGAGCCTCCCAGGTGAGGGTGGGATAGCCGTCGTCTCCTACGGATATACTTACATTTGCCGGAGCTTCCGGGAAATCCTCGCCGCAGTAGGCCGATGCATATACTGCGATACTTTCTCCTTCATCGTTGACAGCCACGATACGGTAGGCGTTGAATCCGGCGGCAGCGCCATTGTCGGTCCAGGAGTAGCTTTTGCCGGATTCGGGAGAGGTGAAAGAGTGTACGGGTTCCTCGCCTGTTCCGCGGTAGATGTCGATGGAGGTAAGTGACCGGAGTGCCGACCCGTCGGCGCATGTCGTGGGGGCCTTGAAAGAGATCTCTACGTTCAGCGCGCCGGAAGCGGCAGCTGTGGCCGTCACATCAGTCACGGCGGAGGGCGCTCCCGGAGCGGAGGGTGCGGGAATATCGAAGAGTGCCACCATATCCTCGTTGTCGGGCATGGGAGCGAGATAGGAGCCGCGGCCGGTGGCCACATCTACACGATACAGGGCCGAGGCGCCGTCGGAGTTTGCTACTACCCAGTAGAGTTTGCCGTCGGCCGAAGAGAATGAGGCGGTCTGGAAGTATGCCAACGTGCCGCTGTCATCGGTGAGCATCTTCACGCCGGTTGAGCCCACTTTCAGTGCGTTGCCGGTCATCTTGTTGATGGTGTAGAGAACGCCTTCGCGGGTGTCGGTGTCAAGTGCTATGCCGTAGAGCTGGCCTGCGGCGTCGGCCGACACCGTGTAGAAGGGGAGGGTGGAAGCCACCGGGGTAGCCTCGCCGGTAGCGGCGTCGATAGTCACGAGCACATCGCTCAGGGCGGAAATACCGTAGACTGTGGAAGTCGTGGCATCGTAGGTCATATCCATGCACACACCGACGGCATAGCTCTGCGAAACAGATGAGATCACCTTCTTGCTTTCAAGGTCGACACTCGTCCAGTTTACGGATGTGATGTTTCCGGAACTGTTCGTGCTGTACTCCATATAGCGGAAAGCGCCGTCGATATATGAGCCGGAGCAGCCCGACATCGCGGAGAGCGCCATCACGTTCTGCGGTGCCGGCGAATAGCCTGCGCGGAAGGTGCAGATAGCCGGAGGACCTGCCGGTTTTGTGGCGGAGGCGAGTACCACGCCATAGAAATCGGGACGTCCGGCCGCACGTGAGTACGTGTCGGTCGCACGCGCAGTCGCACCGGCTGCCGGTGCAAGTATGGGAGCGGGGCGTGCGCCGGGCTTGAGGCATCCCAGCCCCCCGGCCATGATGGCCGGGGAGGCGAGAGCCATATAAAGGAATATGCAGTTTTTAAGATTCATGCGTAAATGAATTAACGGAGAACCATTTTCACGACCTTGTTGCCGATTGTAAGCACATAGATGCCGGGAGCGGAAGCCTCGAGGGTGCAGCTGCCGGCGGAGAGGGCGGTGTCGATGATGTTACCGGCTGTGGAGTAGAGCGATACGTTCACCCCTGCGGCGCCGTTTACTGTAACGCGGAGGCCGTCGGTAACTACGGTGTATGTCTCGGCTGCGATACCCTCGATATCGTTCTGGTCAACGATAACTTTCACGGCGTTGGAGCGGGCCGATTCGCCTGCGGGATAAACTGCGGCTACGGTGTATTCCTTCTCGCCGTTTGTCGCAGGCTTGTGATCGAGAGTGCGGGTTGCTGCGGGAACCACGTCATCGTTCACCTTCTCTCCGTTGCAGTACACGTTGTAACCTGTCAGACCGGCTTCAGCGGCATCGGGGATCGAACGTTCGTAGGTAACGTCGTCGACCATCAGGGCATAGCCGTCGGCTGAAACGTGGCGCAGAGCGAAGTATTTGGCGTTCTTGGGCACAGAATAGCTGAGTTCGGTCCATTCGGTGGGCACTGCATAGCTGGTGTCGCCGCCGTCGGGGCACGGAATGAAGTCGTCGGCATCCGTCGGGCTGGCGGTAGTGGTGTAGAAGCCCTGGATGTATTCGCGGTAATCATCCTTGAGCGAACGGGCGAAGAATTTGATGGTCTGCGCGTTGCCGCTCAGGCGCGGGAATACGAGCCAGTCGTTGGAGGGAACGGCACCCCCGGTCGATGTGGCGGCTGCCGAATAAGCCTGCGGAGCGATGGCCATGTTCACGCCCGAGTGGGGTGCCCAGAGGTGCAGCTCCTCTTCGTCGATATTGGTGAGGGTGGGAGCGAAGATCTGGAAGGCGATCTTCTCGCCGGAGTTGGGATAATCCACGCCGGCCGACTGGCCGATGCCGAAAGTGATGTTGCCGTCAAGGTCGTAGGTGGTGAACTCACCGAAGCTGTTGATCACGAACGGTTCGTAAGCCTCGAAGCCATCCTCTTCCACGAGGGTCTCGGCGGGGAGATAGTCGGCTTTGCCCCATTTGAGGGTCACGGTGCCGTCGATATTCTCGGCTTCCAGGCCGGTCACGGCGGGAAGGAGCGGTGCGGTGATGGCGGTGGTAACGGCCTCCGATACGTTGTTGGTCTGATCCTGGTCGGCGGCGTAAACCACTTTAGCGGTGAATTCGGCCTGCGAACCTTCTGCTTCCATCTCAGGCACATAGTTGAATACGAACGATGCCACGCGGCCGGGAAGCACTTCCTTGCCGGGGAGGGTCATCACGGTCTGGCCGTCTTTGAGAAGTTCTACAGTGTAGGAGTCCACAGCTTTGCCGCCGCCGTTCTTCACCGAAGCGGTGAATACGCCGGTCTCGCCCACGCGGACGCGCTTGGGACCTGCGAGAGCCACGGCCTGGAGGTCGAAGGCGGTTTTCTCCTCGATGCGGATATTGTCGATGTAGATCGGGCCGCCGCCGAAGCCGTTGCCGGTGAAGCCGATCTGCACGCGGCTCTTGCCGGCCATGCTGTAAAGTGGCACTTCGCAGAGAACCCAGTTGTTCTGCG
>URZG01000062.1 GCA_900552325.1 uncultured Porphyromonadaceae bacterium
GAAGGGGTCGGTGCGCGGTCTGACAACGGCGGCTGGGATCTGGATGACGGCCATCATAGGTATGGCCGTAGGTGTGGGGATGTACTGGAGTTCGGTGATAGCCACGGCGCTGATCCTTGTTATCCTCGTGGCGTTCGAGTATTACGAACACCGCGCGAATCTCGGGCAGGAGAATCGCGCGGTAAAGGTTACCGTGAAAGGTATAGTAAACGATATCGCACCCTACGAGGAGGTGTTCAGGAAACACCGGGTGCATCTGTCGACCTATTTTCTCGACTATGACTATGTGAACGGCCTTACGAACCTTAACTTCATAATCCTCTCGCCGTCGCACCGCAATTATCTTCCGATGTTCGGTGCCCTGCGTGAAGTTGGCGACACAGTGTCGCTGTCGCTCGCGGCCCAGGCCTGACGTGTCACTCGAAAATATATGCGTAGCGGCCCATCAGGTCGAGGAGGGAGTTCCCTTCGCGGATGGGCTCCACGTTGACGCGGGCGGAGGTGTTGCGGGTCCAGTTCCACACGTCGGCATACCCGAGCTGCATCGAGCGGGAAGCACATTCGAGGGCTTTGGCATTGTCGCCGGCCTGGGCGTATAGGCAGGCGGCGAGGTAGTTGCGCGAGCCGTCGGTGTCTTTTTCGGCCAGGAGGGAGTCGACCCACGCCAAAGCCTCTTCCTTTTTGTTGGAGAAGAGGAGCGCGAAGCCGCGCAGCCCCTTGGCGATGGCGGCGGGGGTGTCGGTGTCGGCGGGGACGGCGTCAAGCATGCGCCGGTAGAGAGGAAGCGCCTTGGCCGGCTGTTTGAGCCCGTTGTTGATCACCCATGCCTGGAGGAGGTAGGGCATCGGTTTGTCGGGGGTATCCATTATCATTTCGCCGAACACGGTCGAGGCGTCGTCGAAACGTCCGAGGTCGTAAAGGCAGAGCCCTTTCTCGGTGCGGGCAGCTTCATTGGCGGGGTCGGTCTGGAGGGCACGCTGGATGTTACCCATCGCCTCGGAGGCGAGGCCCTGTGCCCGCTGTATGCGTGCGAGGGTGAGGTAATATTCGCCGTTGGCGGCGGTCATGGCTATCGCCTGGTTGACATTCTCGGTGGCCTCGGGATATTTGCACAGCGCCAGATAGCACTCGGCAAGCGAATTGTAGAGTCCGGCGTAGTTGTATAGGTTGTTGTCGATGATCTTGCGGTAATCGGCTATGGCCGAGGGGTAGTGGGCGTGTGCCTGGGCTATGACGCCGCGGATGTAGTAGAACATCCCCTGCTCGGGTGCCTGGGCTATGGCGTTGCCGAGGCCGGTGATTACGGCGGGGTAGTCGGCGTCGGCCAGATTGACGAGTTCCTGGAAGGCGCGGTTGTTGGAGTCGATTGAGATGGCCATCACCAGGTCGTCGACGGCACCGGTGTTGTTGCCCATTGCGCGGCGCACGGAGGCGCGGCGCACATATATATCGGAGTCGGCTGGCATCATGGCCACGGCGTCGTCCATATAACCCTGGGCTATGCCGAGGTTGTTCTCCTTCACCGCGACGCGGGCCAGGCCTGTGAGGGCTTCCACACCGCGCTGGTTGTGGGCGCGCAGACGTGTGTAGTCGGCTTTGGCCGCGGCATAGTCGCCGAGCTCGAACTCGCAGTTGGCTTTTTGGTAGAGAGCCATGAAGGAAGCCGGGTCGGCTTTGAGCGATTCGGTGAAGTCGGCCAGCGCCTCGGCATATTTGCCGAGCATCTGGTAGATCTCGCCGCGCAGCTGATAGGCAGCCGCGCGGAAGTCGCGGTCGTTGGCCGGGGCGTTCTTTATCGCTCCGTCGGCATCGGCGAGTGCACGGAGATACTGGTTGAATCGGTAGTATTCGTTGGCGCGGCGGAAGAGGACCTCGGCGTTGTCGGGATTGGAGGCGAGCTCCTTGTCGTAGACCTCCATCATCGCCTTTGTCATGGGGTTGTCAAGTCCGTCCTGAGCCGTGACGGGGAGGGTGGCGGCTCCTACAATCATGGCCGCGGCTATATGTTTCAGTTTCATAATCAGAATTTGTTAACGGTCATACGCAGTGCTGTGAGGTGTTCGAGCAGCTGCGGGAGGAGGTCGAGACGAAGCATGTTGGCGCCGTCGGAGAGGGCTTTGGAGGGCTCGGGATGCGTCTCGATGAAGATGCCGTCGCAACCGGTGGCGATTCCGGCGCGGGCTATGGTCTCGATCATGTCGGGGCGTCCTCCGGTAACACCGGCGGCCTGGTTGGGCTGCTGGAGCGAGTGTGTGACGTCGAGGATCACCGGGCAGCCGTTCTGCTGCATCTCGGGGATGCCGCGGTAGTCCACGATGAGGTCCTGATAACCGAAAGTGGTGCCGCGCTCGGTTACGGCCACCTGCGGATTTCCGGCCTGACGCACCTTCTCCACGGCGTGGCGCATGGCTCCGGGCGAGAGGAACTGTCCTTTCTTGATATTGACCATGCGGCCGGTGCGCGCGGCGGCCACCAGGAGGTCGGTCTGCCGGCACAGGAAGGCCGGAATCTGCAGCATATCCACGAACTCGGCGGCCATTTCGGCCTCCGGGGCTGAGTGGATGTCGGTCACGGTGGGTATGCCGTAGGTCTCGCTGACTTTCCGGAGAATGTGGAGGGCTTCGATGTCGCCGATGCCGGTGAAGGAATCCAGGCGCGACCGGTTGGCCTTGCGGTAGGAACCTTTGAACACGTAGGGTATGCCGAGGCGGTCGGTCACCTCTTTTACTTTTCCGGCTATGTCGATGGCCATCTGCTCCCCTTCGATTGCACAGGGGCCGGCAAGGAGGAAGAAGTTGCCGCAGGGGGAGGAGGCGAGGTATTCTGTCAAGTCTATATTCATTACCGTATTACCGTATTTTTAGATTGTGAGTGGAGCAAAAGGTTTATCCTTGCATCATGTTTATGGTATGGATGGTCTGGCAGGCAGCGAGGGCGGCGGTCTCGGTGCGCAGCCGCGCGTCGCCGAGCGACACCGGCACGAATCCGGCGTCAAGAGCCGCCTCTATCTCTTCGGGAGAGAAATCCCCTTCGGGACCGATAAGTATCGCCGTGGGGAGCCCGGGCCGGTATTCGCGGGCGAGGAGGCGCCGGGGCTTGTCGGCCTCGCAATGGGCGATGAATTTCTGCGGGATGGCGGCGCTGTCGGCGATGAAGCGTTTGAGCGGCGTCATGGGGCAGATTTCGGGCATCGTGGCTTTGAGGCTTTGTTTCACGGCAGAGAGTGCGATGCGTTCGAGGCGTTCGGGTTTGAGTTCCTTGCGTTCGGACCACCGGCAGAGCAGCGGCACGAAGCGGTCGAAACCGATCTCGGTGAGTTTCTCCACAAGCCACTCCATGCGGTCGAGGTGTTTTGTCGGGGCCACGGCCACGGTGACCGGAGCCGGCCAGAAAGGTGGCACCGGCGTGCGCTCCACCACCTCCACGCGCGTGCGCTTGGGGTGAGCCTCGGTGATGCGGCAGCTGAGGCGGGAGCCGCGCCCGTCGATCACCTCTATTATGTCGCCCTCCTTATGGCGGAGCACCTTGACGCAGTGCTGCGACTCCCCTTCGGGGAGCACACCCTCCGCCTCGACCTCCGGCCCATAAAACTGTATCATACTTCTCTATAGTTCATTAGTAAATTGCTTTCTCGCAGATGTCTTGACTCTCGCAGATAAAACGGATAAACGGATACCGGCGCAAATCCAACGGATGTTCGCAGGCTCACCAAAGATTCAACGGATTTATAATAGTTGAGTTGCTCCGAAAATAAAAATTATCCATTTTATTTAAAAGGGTCATAAAGGGGATTGATTACACGATGGAAGTTTTCACCTATGTTGGCTGAATTAAAGTTTACTAAGATTCCTACGTGCCTGTTTGTAAGTCTTAGATAAGTGAGCAGCTGTTTGTAGTGAACATCCTTTATTTCAGCCACAGATTTTATTTCCACTATCACCGAGTCATTGACCACCAAATCCAACCGTAGACTGTTGCTCAAAGTTATTCCTTTGTAGGTCAATGGAACAACTTGTTGAGTTTTGACGTCAAAACCTTTATCACGCAAAACCACAGTCATTACCTCTTCATAAACGGATTCAAGAAGCCCTGGACCCAATACATTATATGTCTCGAAGATGGCCCCGATTATTCCGTGGGTAATCTCGTTTTCGTCTAATTGAGCGAGCATCTCTTATCTATTATTTTAAGGGGTAATACGGTACTTTGTCATACGACTTAGGATAACCCGAGGTAATTACATCCGTTTATTCTTATGTGAGCTTGCGAACATCCGTTGGATTTACCCCGGTATCCGTTTATCCGTTTTATCTGCGAGAGTCAAGACTTCTGCGAGAGATGTAATAATCCGTGGGAGGAGGGGGATCAGACGGGGGAGGGGGTGTCTTCGGCGGCGGAGATCTCGCGGGGAGTGACGCTGGCGTCGTTGCGGTCGTCGCGGAAGATGAATATGAAGAGTATGGCGATCACCAGGGCGTAGCCGGCGAAGATCATCCACGAGGTGCGCCAGCCTGCGAGCTGCTCTTCCAGCGGGGCGGTGGCCACGACGTTGTGGTTCACGATGGCCATGGCGGCGAGGGTGCCGATGGTGGCTCCGAGGCCGTTGGTCATTATCATGAATATCCCCTGGGCGCTGGAGCGCATGGAGGGTGAGGTTTCCTTGTCGACGTAGAGGCCGCCGCTGACGTTGAAGAAGTCGAAGGCGATGCCATAGACTATGCAGGAGAGGATGAACATCCACAGCCCCGAGGCCGGGTCGCCGATGCCGAAGAATCCGAAACGGAGCACCCAGGCGAACATCGACATGAGCATCACTCCCTTGATGCCGAAGCGTTTGAGGCAGAACGGGATGAGAAGGATGCAGCATGTCTCGCTGATCTGCGACAGAGAGATGAGCGCGTTGGCGTTCTGTGCCGCCCAGGCGTCGGCATAGGCCGGAAGATCCTTGAAGAAGGTGATATAGGGATTGGCGTAGCCGTTGGTGATCTGGAGCGAAACGCCGAGCATCATGCTGAAGATGAAGAAAATGGCCATCTTCTTCTGCTTGAAGAGGGAGAAGGCGCTGAGGCCGAGGCGGTCAATCCAGTTACCCTCGGCGGGAGCCTTGCTCACCGGGCATTTCGGCATGGTGAGTGCGTAGAACACCATGATTAAGCTGAATATGGCCGATACGAACATCTGCATGTAGGTGGTCTGGAATTTAGCGCCCTCCGGTCCTGCGAAGTTCACGAACAACATGGCGCAGATAAAACCTATCGTGCCGAAGATGCGGATCGGAGGGAAATCCTTAACCGTGTCGAGTCCGGCTTTAGTCAGGGCGTTGAAGGCCACGGAGTTGTTTAGGCCGATGGTGGGCATGAAGAACGCCACCGACACGGTGTATAGGGTGAAGAGCGGGGCGAACTCCACCGTGGAGGCCGTCATGCAGTAAAGACCGGAGAGTGCCATGAACAGGCCGGCGAGAAGCTGGCAGATGCTGAGCATGCGCTGAGCCTGGATCCAGCGGTCGGCGATGATGCCGATAATCGAGGGCATTATCAGCGACACGATTCCCTGCACGGCATAGAACCAGCCTATCTCCGAGCCGAGACCGACATTGAAAAGATAATTGCCGAGTGAAGTAAGATAGGAACCCCAGACGGCGAATTCCATAAAGTTAAGGGCTGAAAGTCGCACTTTCAGCCCCGTTTTTGATGCTGTCATTGCGGTCATATTGATGATGCTTTTGTAGTTTTAGGAATTAAGGTCAACAAAAGTAGCTAAAAATCCGCAAATCCCCCACCTCTAAATAAATAAAAATGCTCCGTCCAACTGCAGTTAGTTCTGAATAAGATTTGAAATACGGTCGACAAGCAACCTGCTCTTTGGAAGAAGAGGTTGAATATCTTCTTTTGTCCAGTCAAACAGGTCATCATAGTCACCGGTCTGCCTCATTCTGAAAAGTTCTTTAAGAAGTCTGGATTCATTGGGTGTAAGGATGCCGTTCTTAACAAAATGGAGGCCTGTATGAGATTATGGCCTGACGTTCGTCGGGGTTTAAAGTCACTTTAATTCAATTTTTAAATATGATTACGCCGTCTCGTTCAACGTTTTTATAAAATGGGAGGCAGTTCCGTTTGAGCCATCCTGCAAATGAGTAGACCCGTGTGTTGACAATCTCACCGAAGTCAAGGCCGATACTGTCAAAAGGCCACGCAAAATTGTCTATGGCAGATTCCGGCAACTTTTCTTCGCCGGGGACGAGCAGGTGTAAATCCCAGTCGGAATCAGCCTCTTGCTCTTGATCCATAAAGGGATAGCCGGGATCCTTTGGGAAGAATTTCGGCGGCCTTTGCTTTGATTGCTTCTATTAAAAGTGCATATTTAGCGGAATCCGACATTTTGAGATTACTGGTGTTAGATGATGCAAATATACAATTTTATATCGTAAACAACAAGGACTACAGAAAAGATTTGGCGGAAGCGGGTGCAGAGAGTTGTTCGCGGCGCGAGAGGGTAAAGGGGTTACCGCGCAATGCTGTTCACCTAAGGATTGACTAACTTAACCGCTGACGCGGTTACCATCCGGATAATTTGAGTCCAAACCGGCTTAAATAAAAAGCATTGGATTACCGGATTACCGGATTACCGCAATTAGCCGGCGTGGAGCTCTTCGCGGAGGAAGGGAGCGGTGGGGGAGTCGCCGGCGGCGAGCTGCTCGGGGGTGCCGGCGGCGATGATGCGGCCGCCGTTCTTGCCGCCGTCGGGACCCATGTCCACGAGCCAGTCGGCGGCTTTGACCACGTCGAGGTTGTGCTCGATCACAAGCACGGTGTTGCCGCGGTCCACCAGGCGGTTGAGCACTGCCAGGAGGGTCTTGATATCCTCGAAATGCAGTCCGGTAGTGGGTTCGTCAAGCACGAAGAGGGTGCGGCCCGTGTCGCGTCGCGCCAGTTCCGTAGCCAGTTTCACGCGCTGGTTCTCGCCGCCGGAAAGGGTGGAGGAGGGCTGCCCTAGCTTAATGTAGCCTAAGCCGATATCCTGGAGCACCTTGATTTTCTTGAGGATAGAGGGCTGGTTGGCGAAAAACTCCACGGCCTGGTTTATGGTCATGTCGAGCACGTCGGCGATGGACTTCCCTTTGAAACGCACCTCGAGCGTCTCGCGGTTGTAGCGCTTCCCTCCGCATGCCTCGCAGGGTACGAGCACGTCGGGGAGGAAGTTCATCTCTATGGTCTTGTAGCCGTTCCCCTTGCACACCTCGCATCGTCCGCCGGCCACGTTGAACGAGAAGCGTCCGGGTTTGTATCCGCGTATTTTGGCTTCGGGCAGGGCCACGAAAAGGTTGCGGATATCGGAGAATACCCCCGTATATGTTGCCGGGTTGGAACGCGGCGAGCGGCCGAGGGGCGACTGGTCCACGGTCACGATCTTGTCGATATTCCCGATGCCGCGGATCTCGCGGTAGGGGAGCGGTTCCTGCTGCGAGCGGTAGAATTTCTGCGAGAGGATGGGCTGGAGGGTGCCGTTGACGAGCGATGATTTTCCGGAGCCGCTGACGCCGCAGACGCAGGTCAGGGTGCCGAGCGGGAGGGTGAAATCGACGTCGCGGAGGTTGTGCCCCGTGCATCCGAGCAGCTCGAGGGTCTTGCCGTTGCCCGGGCGGCGCTCCGAAGGTACTTCGATATTGCGGCGGCCGCTGAGGTAATCGGCTGTGAGGGTGGGCTGCCCGAGCATTTCGGAGGGAGTGCCCTGGAAGACCACCTCGCCCCCCTTGCGTCCGGCTTTGGGGCCGATATCCACGATGTAGTCGGCCTGGAGCATCATATCCTTGTCGTGCTCCACGACGATGACCGAGTTGCCGGCATCGCGCAGCCGCTGCAGCGAGTCGATGAGCTTCCGGTTGTCGCGCTGGTGTAGGCCGATGGAGGGCTCGTCGAGGATATAGAGCACATTCACCAGTTCCGAACCGAGCTGGGTGGCCAGACGTATGCGCTGGCTCTCGCCGCCCGAGAGTGTGGCTGAGGCACGGTTGAGCGAGAGATAAGCCAGCCCCACGTCCACGAGGAAACGCAGGCGCGAGCGTATCTCTTTGAGGATCTCGTGCCCGATGATGCGCTGCTGCGGCTCGAGGCGCTCCTCCACGGTCTCGCTCCATTGGAGGAGGTCGCTGATGTCGAGGCGCGAGAGCTCGGCGATGTTCTTGCCGTCGACGAAGAAGTGCAGTGCCTCGCGGTTGAGGCGGTCGCCGTGGCATGCGGGGCATACCGTGCGCGAGAAGAACTGGCCGCTCCATTTCTGGGCGTCGGCCGAGGCGTCGTCCTGCTGCTGGAGCTCGATATATTTGATGAGACCTTCGTAGGAGAGGAAATAGTTGGATATTGAGTTGTTCTCCGACTTGATGTGCAGGCGCTCGGAGGTGCCGTTGAGTATGTCGTTCACGGCCTCTTCGGGGAGATCGCGGACGGGTGTTTTCAGCGTGCAGCCGTATTTCTCGCAGATAGCCGTTATCTGCCAGAAAATCATGGAGTTCTTGTATTTGCCGAGCGGCACGATACCTCCGTCGTGGATCGAGACGGAATCGTCGGGTATGATTTTCGCGCGGTCCACGATGTTGACCTCGCCGAGCCCCTTGCACTCGGGGCATGCCCCGAGGGGTGAGTTGAACGAGAAGTTGTGGGGCGCCGGCTCGCGGTAGGAAAGACCGCTCACGGGGTCCATCAGCGACTGGGAGTAATGGCGCGCCTCCCCGCTGTCGAGGTCGTGCACCATCATCTGGCGGCCACCCTGACGGAGTGTTTTCTCCACTGACTGCAGCAGCCGCTCGGTGTCGTGGGCATGCACTTTGAGCTTGTCGACCACCAGCTCGATGGAGTGGTTGGTGTAGCGCTCGAGTTTCATGCCGTAGGACAGCTCGCGTATCTCGCCGTCGACACGCACATGGAGGTAGCCCTTCTTTATCAACTGCTCGAAGAGTTCCTTGTAATGCCCCTTGCGGTTGTGCACGAGCGGCGCGAGGAGGTAGACGCGTCGGCCGTCGTACTGTTCGCGTATGAGGTCCACGATCTTCTCGGCGGTGTACTTCACCATCGGCTCTCCCGATATGTAGCTGCGTGCCTGCCCTATGCGTGCGAAGAGCAGGCGCAGGAAGTCGTAGACCTCCGGGGTGGTGCCTATGGTGCTTCGGGGGTTGCGGTTGATCGTCTTCTGCTCGATGGCGATGACGGGTGAAAGCCCCTCCACCTTGTCGACATCGGGGCGCTCCATCGAGCCGAGCACGTTGCGCGCGTAGGAGGAGAAAGTCTCTATGTAGCGGCGCTGCCCCTCGGCATAGATGGTGTCGAAGGCCAGCGAGGATTTCCCCGAACCGGAGAGCCCGGTGATCACCGCGAGGGTGCCGCGGGGGATATCCACATCAATATTCCTGAGGTTATGCACCCTTGCGCCTATCACGCTGAGGGTGGCGCCGGAGCGCTCCGGCGCATCGTGTCGTATATCAGTCATTATCCTGTAAGAACGTCTTATTCACTTGGGGCAGGCTCAGTGGCTGTGCCCTGACGCCCGGAGTATCCCACGATATTTATGTCACCGGAAAGCTTGTACTTTTTCCCGTCGGCACCTTCTGCCTTGATGACGTAATAATAAGCGCCCGGCGGCACGGTCTTGCCTCCGTAACGTCCGTCCCATCCCTGCGACGGGTCGGTGAGGTGTGCCATCTCCTG
>URZG01000063.1 GCA_900552325.1 uncultured Porphyromonadaceae bacterium
CCGCCGGCGCATTTTTTCATCCTTACAGGTTCCATTTCGCATTGTGGCGGTCGTGTCAAAACCGGCCTCAATCGCTCCCACTGTAGGGACGCTCCGTGGAGCGTCCGCATAATCAACTGGATTTCAGCGCTATTTTCGGACGCTCCACGGAGCGTCCCTACAGCGAAAGAAAGATCCTGCCTATTTTGACACAGCCTCCTACAAAAGAGGGGAAACCTTCAGTCAGTTTTCCAGGATGGCGCGGCGGAAGTCGGTGGGATTTACGCCGGTCAGGCGGCGGAAAGTGCGGGTGAAATGAGCCGGGTATTGGAAACCGAGGGCGTAGGCGATCTCGCTGATATCGTCGTCGGAGACGGCCAGACGGTGCTTGGCCACCGACACCACATGCCCCATTATCAGATCCTTAGGCGACATGCCGGTCTCCTTCTTCACCAGGTCACTGAAATATCCCGGCGAAAGGTTGGCGCGGGCGGCGAAATCGGCCACCGTAGGGAGTGCGTCAAGGCGCACGCGGTCACCCCCATAAACTTCCTTGAGGCGCCGCTCGAACTGCGACACGATCTCTGAATTTACCTTGTGGCGCGTAATGAACTGCCGGTCGTAAAAGCGGTGGAGATACTCTAAGAGCAGCTGTATGTTGGCCGAAAGCACCAGCGCCGAATGATTGTCGACAGGCACGTCAAGCTCGGCGTCGATCTTGGCAAGGCAGTCCAGGAATATGGCCCGCTCCCTCTCCGAGAGGTGCAGCGCTTCCATCTGCGAGTAGTCAAAGAAGCTGAACTCCGATATTTTGCCGGCAAGAGGTGTGCCGAAAGCGAGGTCGGGATGAAATATCAGCCCCCTCACATCGCGCGGCATCTCGCCGTCAGGCATATCCACCTCTATCAGCTGCCCCGGGGCGAAGCTCACCACCGTGCCCTCCTGGTAATCATACTGCTTGCGACCGTATTTTATGGAGCACATGCCGCCGTTCTTCAGGAAGAGGGCATACAGGCCGTAATCCAGCCGCACATGGTTGGGAACCTGCGAGGCGTTGCCGAGGTTCACCACCGTCACCAGGGGGTGACGGGTGGTGAAGCCGTAAAGCCTGTTGTAGGCATCGATGGAATCAAGTTTCAGAATCGGTTTTTCCATACGGCAAAGATAGCCCGGAATTTCCACCGGTGCCAGAGTTCATGAAATAATGGTAGCTATTGCCGCAAAAGCGTCAAGCTGAAGAAGCTCGGAGTGCTCTGAGTCCTCCGAGTGCTCAGAGATATTTGTCGCCGTACGACACCCGGGCGTCGTTGACCATCTGTTTGATGCGCTGCTCCTCGGCCTTGGGACAGATCAGGAGCACGTCGCCGGCATCGGCCACGATGTAGTCGTGGAGCGAGTCGGCCACGATGAGTTTCTCGCCGTTGACGGCGAATATGTTGCCCGTGGAGTTGTAGGCCAGCACGGCGCAGTTCTGTGTCACGTTGCCGTCGCGGTTCTTTGGCGACTGATCGTAGAGCGAGCTCCATGTTCCCAGATCGCTCCAGCCGAAGCTCACGCACTCCACGTAAACGTTCTGCGATTTCTCCATTACGGCGAAGTCGATGGAGATCCCCATCACACCCGGAAAGTTGCGCTCTATGAACTCGCGCTCGGCCTCAGTGCCGAAAAGCCCCTCGCCGGCATCGAAAGTCGCCGCCAGATCGGGAGCGTGCTCGTGCAGCTCGCGGATAATGGAGTCGGCCGTCCAGAGGAATATCCCGGAGTTCCAGAAAAACTCGCCCGACTCCATGAACACCTCGGCCAGTTCGCGGCGCGGCTTCTCGGTGAAAGTCTTCACCTTGTGGATATCACCCGACGCTTCGACTCCGACCTGGATATATCCGTAGCCGGTCTCGGGACGTGTGGGACGGATGCCGAGCGTAAGGAGCGCATGGTTATTCTCCACAAACTCGAATCCCTCCAGAATGGCTTTCTCGAAAAGTGCCTCGCGGGTGATAAGGTGGTCGCTCGGAGCCACCATGATCGATGCCTGCGGATCGCGCGCCTTGATATGGTAGGCCGCCCATGCAATGCAGGGGGCGGTATTGCGGCGTGCCGGCTCCAGCAATATCTGACTTTCGTCAAGCTCGGGGAGCTGCTGGCGTATGTGGGCGGCATATTCCTCGTTGGTGAGGAAGATTATATTGCCGGGGGGCACGATGGAGACCACCCTGTCGTAGCTCATCTGAAGCAGCGAGCGCCCCGTGCCCAGGAAATCAATGAATTGTTTCGGACGCGACGCACGGCTGTAGGGCCAGAAACGGCTGCCGATGCCGCCGCACATTATCACACAATATCGATGGTTATTCAGCATAAAGGTTGACGGTTGCAAAAACATTTATACCGCTAAGTTACGCTATTTGCGCGCATTTTCCAAACTATTACGCTAAAATTCACGCCCCCGGCATCTTTCCCGCCCCTACGGGCGTTATAATTGGAAGAATATGCTAACTTTGCAGCCGGAGGGATGATTATGAACCGACAAAGAAATATTTTCCGCACTACTATGGCCCATAAACTCATGATATTGCTGGCGGCACTACTGTGTCTCCCCGCGGCGTCGCGCGCCGTAAGCCCCTATCCCGTTCTGAGCGAACGGGCCGACCGTTTCTTCGCCCAGAAAGAATGGAACCAGGCAGCCGCCGTCTACGGGCTGATGCTCGACGAACGCCCCGAAGTGCCCCTCACATACGGCCGGGCGATCGTGGCCGAAGGGATGCGCGGCGACCGGGCGGCGCAGCAGCGCCTCATGGCCCGCGCCCTGGACCATCACGTGCCGTTCGACTCGGTATTCTCGCGAGTACGCGAATTCTCCTTCTCGTTGGGAAAGACCAACCTTTACGCCGACTTCCTTCTCTCGCTCAAGGAGCAATACCCCTGGATGAAACGCACCATCGACTCCTATCTGCTCCAATACTACACTTTCCGCCGTAACGGCACGGAGATGTTGCGGCTCAGCGAGGCCATGCTGGCGGGAGCCCCCGACAACATCGGCTTCCTCACACTCCGCGCCAAGGGCTACATCTATGAAGGGGAGTTCGACAAGGCGATGGATACCTGCCGCCGCATCCTCCAGCTCGACCCCGACAACTACGAGGCGCTCCTCACTCTCGGCAACTACCACATGCAGCGCGACCAGCCCGCACAAGCCCTCCCCCTGCTCGAACGCGCCTACATGCTCCACCCCACCCCCTACGTCGCCACCCTGCTTCGCAGGTAGGAGAGGCAAGAGTAGCCATCCGGAAGTAGGGTCGCGGCTTGCCGCGACCCTACTTCCGGATGGCCACTCTTGCCTCCGACCTCTTGCCTCTTGCCTAAATTCCGGTATATGTCGAGGGGCTGAGGGCGTGGAGTTCGGCGCGAACGGCGTCGGAAACCTCCAGAGTGTCGATGAACGCGGCGATCGACTCGGCGGTCACCGCGGAGTTGGTGCGGGTGAGCTGCTTGAGAGTCTCATAGGGATGGGGATACCCCTCGCGGCGGAGGATCGTCTGTATACCCTCGGCAACGACATTCCACATCGCGTCAAGATCGCGGGCAATGGCGTCGGCATTGAGGAGGAGCTTGCCGAGACCCTTGAGGGTGGAGTGGATGGCGATCACACTGTGGGCCATAGGCACACCCACGTTGCGGAGCACCGTGGAGTCGGTGAGGTCGCGCTGCAGACGCGATACGGGGAGCTTCTGCGCCAGATGTGCGTAGATGGCGTTGGCAATCCCGAGGTTACCCTCCGAGTTCTCGAAGTCGATGGGATTCACCTTGTGGGGCATAGCGGAAGAGCCCACTTCACCGGCCTTGATCTTCTGTTTGAAATACTCCATGGAGACATACATCCACACGTCGCGGTCGAGGTCGAGGATGATGGTGTTGACGCGACGCAGGGCATCGAAGAGGGCGGCCAGGTTGTCGTAGTTGGAGATCTGGGTGGTGTACTCCTCACGCTCTATGCCGAGGTGGTTCACCAGGAAATCGGCGCCGAAAGCCGCCCAGTCGCGTTCGGGGTATGCGGCGTGATGGGCGTTGAAGTTACCGGTGGCACCGCCGAACTTGCCCGATACGGGCACTGCGGCGATCTGCTCGCGCTGGCGGCGCAGACGGTAGGCGAACACCATTATCTCCTTGCCCAGACGGGTGGGTGAAGCGGGCTGCCCGTGGGTCTTGGCCAGCATCGGAATATCCTTCCACTCCTCGGCACGCGCCTCCAGGGCGGCGATAAGCTCGTCGAGCAGCGGCAGAAATACCTCGTGAAGGGCATCCTTGACCGACATCGGCACCGAGGTGTTGTTGATATCCTGCGACGTGAGGCCGAAGTGGATGAACTCCTTCCATTTCTCAAGTCCCATGGCGTCGAAACGCTCCTTGAGGAAATACTCCACAGCCTTCACATCGTGGTTGGTCACCGATTCGTGCTCCTTGATGCGGCGCGCGTCGGCCTCGCTGAAATCCTCGTAGATGGCGCGCAGACGGTCGGCGGTACCGGCAGGCACATCGGCGAGCTGGGGCACACCCGTGGCGCAGAGGGCGATGAAATATTCCACCTCCACCTTCACGCGGTAGCGGATCAGTGCGAACTCAGAAAAATAGCGGTCAAGGCCCGAGGTCTTTCCGCGGTAACGGCCATCCACAGGCGATATGGCTGTAAGGGTGTCAAGCTCCATAAGAGAAAATGTAACTGTTGGAAAATTTTGAGGTTACAAAGTTACTACAAAAAAGTGGAATACGGAAGAATGAGGTAATAGAATTGATTTACAGAGGTTTCATTTAAGCTGCCGATTATCTCCAACGCCACCATAATCCTTGCCGAAGCCAAGTCAAGACGTCGCTACGTTACTTGTTCGTAACCACACCATATAGGTAACAAAATGAGTACGAATGGCAAAACAAGGCATTGTGATATAGTGAGTTACTAACAACTCACGAAACAAATCCGGTTACGGAAAAAGATTGCGCCGTTCCTCCGTGTTTTGCGTACCGACGAAGGATTCTTCACCGACTAATTTTGAACCTAAAAAAATTAAGGACGATGAAGAGTACATTTTCAGGAATCTACTACCTCAAAAGATTTTTATATCAAATTACATTCTGATATAGAATAACTTACACGGATTTTACATTTTAACAGGTTACGATTTGCCAACTTGCAGACTTCATCGTATTTCTCAAATTTGCTTTTCAAATAACGCTTGTATTTTGGGCAAAGGTACTACTTTCTGCTGAATATATAGCGCATTACCAAATAAAATTTTGTATTTTTGCAGTCGTTAATCAAGAATGATGTGTGCATGAATCGGATAAAAGAGGAATTGGAAGCCAAGGGTATTAGCCAAACAGAATTGGCGAACAGGCTTGGAAAGACTTTTAATATGGTCAATTTATATGCCACAAACAAAGTGCAACCTCCTATTCCTGTGCTATATCAAATTGCAGACATTTTGAATATTGATGTGCGAGTTTTACTCGTTCCCAACAAAATCGAAGAGTAATCACTATATGGCGAAGAAAGAGGTTAAGACAGACCTTTGGGTTTATGAATTATTGCAAGAAGCAGATATTTATTTAACGCCACAAGGGTGTGATATAAAAGAAATAGACGAAGCTTTAAAAACAGCTTCAAAATCAAAAACAGGTCATGCAGGCTATCCCGAATACTGTGGGGTGGTCAAGGATTTTGTTCTTGTGATTGAGGATAAGGCATCTCTTGATAAACACGCCTACAAGGATGAAAATGGCTTGCTCTCCCAAGATGTAAAGTTTGTTAAGGATTATGCTGTCAATGGTGCTCTGTATTATGCTTTGCATTTAGCAGCCAACACTTCATACAACAAAGTCTTAGCCTTTGGCGTGTCGGGGAATGAAAAGCATCATAAAATCACACCCCTTTTTGTGAATGAGCGCGGCGATTATCAAGAGTTGCCCGATGTGGAAACATTCATTTCTTTCAATGAAGCCAACATCAATGAATACTACTTGAAAGAAATACTGCAAGAAGAAACCGATGTAGAAAAAACAACGGCTGAAATTCTAAAAGATGCCGAGAAGCTGCATAACGACTTGCGTAACTATGGAAATCTGACAACAGAACAAAAACCGCTGGTCGTGTCAGGAATAATGCTGGCATTGAGGGAAATAGAGGAAAAAACATTCTCCATCGAATCCCTGATTGGCGACCCGATAAAAACAGACGGCCAGAAGATATATGAAGCTATTGAAAGCAATTTGAAGAGGGTTAATGTTACGCCTGATACCAAACGAGATAAACTACTCAGCCAATTCTCTGTCATAAGAGACACAACAAAAATAAACGAGAAAGATGCCACATTGGGTAAAACGCCATTGAGACATTATGCCGAGTTCCTGTATAACAGCATATTCAAGAACATCAGGTACCATAATTCGTCAGAAGACTATTTAGGACGGTTTTATGGCGAGTTTATGTCCTATTCGGGTGGGGATGGGCAGACATTGGGTATAGTGCTTACGCCAAAGCATATAACGGAATTGTTTTGTGAATTGGCACAACTCGAACCGACAGATAAGGTATTTGACCCCTGTTGCGGAACGGCAGGATTCCTCATTGCTGCAATGCACAAAATGGTGAAGATGACAGAGGATACAAACCAACAAAAAAGCATTAAACGTGACCAACTATTTGGCATTGAGCTACAGCCGTATATGTTCACGATAGCGACAACCAATATGATTTTGCGTGGCGATGGAAAAAGCAACCTGCACAATAAAGATTTTTTGAAAGAGAATCCCAAACAGCTACAACTGAAAGGATGTACAGTCGGCATGATGAACCCTCCCTATTCCCAAGGCTCTAAAGCTAATCCTGATTTGTATGAGATTAGCTTTACCGAGCATTTGCTCGACTCATTGACAGAGGGTGCGAGGGCTATTGTCATTGTACCACAATCTTCTGTTACCGGCAAAAGCAAAGAAGAACAAAATATCAAGAACAGCATACTGAAGCATCATACCTTGGAAGGTGTTATTACCTTGAATAAAAACACTTTCTATGGAGTTGGAACAAACCCATGTATAGCAGTATTTACGGCAGGAATACCGCACGACAAGAAACATCTCTGCAGATTCATCAATTTTGAAGATGACGGATTTGTAGTGAGCAAGCATATCGGCTTGGAAGAGACCGCAAGTGCCAAAGACAAGCGTCAGCATTTGCTTGATGTATGGTTTGGACGGATTGAAGCAGAAACCAAGTTCTGCGTGGAAACTACTATTGAAGCGGAGGACGAGTGGCTTCATGCTTTCTACTACTTTAATGACGAGATACCCTCGGAAAAGGATTTTGAGAATACTATGGCCGACTATCTGACCTTTGAGTTCAATATGATAACTCACGGCAGGGGGTATTTGTTTGAAAATTCTGTAAATCCAACCGTAAACGAGCATGAATAAGTTTGAAGATAAGAATTGGAAAGACTTTTATCTGTCAGAGTTTTTCTGCTGTGAGAAAGGAAATCAAAACAATATGGCATCATTGCAGACAGGCGACATACCTTTGGTTTCAGCAAAAAAATGTGATAACGGATATAAAGATTTTGTAGCTCCTAACGGGAAAAAACAATTTCAGGGAGATATTATTACCTTGAACAATGACGGAGATGGTGGAGCTGGTATCGCATACTATCAACCATACCAAATGGCTTTAGATAGTCATGTAACTGCGCTTATTCCATTAGTGCCGATGAACAGGCATATACTCTTATTCGTGGCAATGTGCATCACCAAACAACGTGAGCGGTTCGGGCATGGATATTCATTGAACAGCAACAGGTTAAGGTCGTTCAAACTAATGTTGCCATTAAACCAAGATGGTACAGCACCGGATTGGGCTTTTATGGAAGCCTACATGAAGCAAAAAGAACAGCAGATATTGAAACCTACAATAGAAAGATTATGCAAACAACTGATAATCAACAATATACTGGGGGGGGTAAATCGCTACACTCCAATTGGAAAGAGTTTGTCTTTGGTGAAGAATTTTCTATTCAATCCACTAATAGCGGCATAGACAAGAATAAACTTAACCAAAAGGAAGGAGTTATTCCGTATATTACTCGGTCTGACTTGAATAACGGAATGGATATGTTTGTAACAGAACAGTCATCTCGCTATAAAGTTGATGAAGGTAACGTAATAACCATCGGTCTGGACACACAAACAGTATTCTATCAGCCCACTTCTTTTTATACAGGGCAGAACATACAGATTATCAGACACGCGAAGCTGGACAGATACAATGCGATGTTCTTGATTGTTGCAATAAAGAAACTCGTGGAAAAGTTCAGCTGGGGAAGTTATGGAGCAACACTTACGAGATTAAGGAAAAGTCGCGTATATTTACCTGCCACCGATAAAGGCGAAATAGATTTTGATTTCATGTCAGCATTCATGAAAGATGTTGAGTACAATATACTCAACACCACGCTTAATGTCTTCAAGGACAGAATAAGTGTTAATAAATCCAAATCGGGGGGGGTGATTTGGAAGAACTTCCTCTTGTGTGAACTATTCCCTACTCTCATTGCAGGAAAATCGAAAGGACTTAACCATATTGAAAAATCAGATAGAGGTATTAGTTATCTTGGTGCAACCAATCAGAATAATGGTGTACTATGTTTTGTAAGCAGAGATAAAGCGACAATTCAAAAAGGCAACTGTATAGCCTTTATTCGTAACGGAGAGGGGTCAATGGGCTATTCTGTGTACAAAGCTGAAGATTTCATAGCAACCTCCGATATGACATTAGGCTATAACAACCACCTTAATAGATATACAGGTACATTCATTACAACCATTGCAGACCGTGTCAGGGGGAAATATAATTTTGGATACAAACGAAGTGCCAATCGTTTATCCAAAGAAATCATTACGCTTCCTGTTGATAATAATGGCTCTCCCGATTGGGAATATATGGAGAACTATATGCGTAATATCGAAAGCGAACAAATACTATCGTATCTAAAAATGATACGGAATGACTTTTCTCAAATTTAGAGATTAGGATTCCGTATCAATGAGTTAAATGCTTTATAACCTCATACCCCGTTTGCATTTCTTCTTTCTGCGAAGTATCTCCGCCATTTCCTGATTGGCTTCCGCATCAGCGGCATTGTAAGATGAGCCACTGCCATTCAGCAGTCCCAATGAACCGTTGAACAACTCGCTTTGTGCCGTGCCGGATGGTGCACTTGGTATAACCGCTTCATGTGCTTTGGCAGTCATTCCCATACGTTCCTTGCATCTGTTGTGCTGCAAAGCATTGTCTATTTTGGAATAGCTGAAACGTCTGTCCACTTTGGAGCCGTTGAAGCGATAGCCGTTCTTGGTGAAGACAACGCCCTGTATCTCATTGGTCTGTCCTCTGTGGCTGAAATGCACTTCCACACCTTGCCGTTTCAGGTTGGCGACAAGCACGTTCCAGTTGCCGCACCTACCGACTTCGGCTTTGAGAATGTCGTAAAGCTCGTACTTCGTCTTGTCCGGCTCTTTCAGGCGGTTGCGCTTGACATTATCCTTGCCATTTGCCATGTGCAAGCCGTATTTCAAGGTCAGTTCCTTGCAGATACGGGTACTGCGCAGACGCTCGTGCCTGTCGGATATGGTATT
>URZG01000064.1 GCA_900552325.1 uncultured Porphyromonadaceae bacterium
GGAAGGAAAACTCTGGTGATAAGCGTACACCTCGGCTCATTCGGGTCAATGATTCCGACAAAGCTCTCTATCAGCAGGTGACAAGGGGTGGCGGAGAAGGAAAAATCTCCGCAGCAAGAAAGGTGCTTGTACCCAAACTGGGGCAGGCCTTCATCGCCCACGCATATCAGGCCGACGAGATGCGCCACCTGGTGGATTCAATGAAAATCAGAAATGTTATTATAGCCGGTGACTTCAACGATGTGCCGGACTGTTACGCGATACGCAAACTGTCGGGTGGGGACATCCACAACGCCTATTCCCTGGCAGGCCACGGGCCGATAATAACATTCCACACAAACCGGTTCTACTTCCATATCGACCATGTGCTTTACCGCGGCGCGCTCGAGGCAATAGACTTTCAGCGGGGACACTCCGACTCATCCGACCATTATCCGGTAATAGCCACGTTCCTCTGGAATCCGATTTCGCGGCCCGACAACCACGACCTTCCGAGGATCGACTTGGAAAATCGCGAAAAATAGATTAACTTTGCTCCGGCCACATTTCATTTATATCGGGATGTGGCGAGCCATAAAAACCAATACATTACACGCCCATGAAACCTATTCTCAAAGGAATGTGCGCGGCCGCGGCCGCCTCGGCGCTGGTGATCGGAGCCTCCTGCTCCAAATCACAGCGCGAAAATCCGTTCATGAAGCCTTATGACACGGAATACCAGATTCCGCCTTTCGACAAAATCGAGATCTCAGACTACATGCCGGCCTTTGAAGCCGGTATCGCCGAGGCCAACGCACGGATCGATTCTATCGTGGCCAACCCCGATGCCCCCACCTTTGAAAACACAATAGAGCCGCTGAGCTGTCTCAGCCCCACACTTGACCGTGTCATGTCGGTACTTATGGCACTGGTCGAAGCAGACTCCAGCACTGAGCTCACGGAGGTTTCGGAGAAAATCATGCCGCAGTACACCGCTTTCTCCGACAACATGATGATGAATCCCGAACTCTTCAAGCGCGTACAGTCTGTTTATAACGCCATCGACACCGTAAACCAGCCGCTTGACGAACGCCGTGCTATCGAGGAGACCTACCGTGAGTTCGAGCGCAGCGGCGCCACTCTCCCCGCCGACAAACAGGAGCAGCTCAAGAAAGTCAATGCCGCACTCACTGATCTTTATCTGAAATTCAACAAAAACCTTCTGGCGGCCAACAACGCTTTCGAGATCATTGTCGACAACGAGGCCGATCTGACAGGTATTCCCCAGAACACCCGCGACAACGCCGCCGCCGAAGCCGAAAACCGCGGTCAGAAAGGGAAATGGGCTTTCACGCTCCACGCTCCCAGCCGTCTGGCCGTACTGCAGTATGCCGACAACCGCGACCTGCGAGAGAAGATGTGGAAAGGCTACACCTCCAACGCCACATCCGGCGAATTCGACAACCGTCCGATAATCAACCAGATCGTCTAGGCCCGCGCCGAGAAAGCAAAAATCATGGGCTATCCCGATTTCGCCGCATACATGACCGCCGACAAGATGGCCCGCACCCCCCAGGCCGCCGAGGAACTCCTGATGAAAGTATGGGAACCCGCCAAAGCCAAAGTCGCCGAGGAGGTAGCCGAGATGCAGTCACTCTCCGACTCGATGGGCAACGATTTCAAGATCGCCCCCTGGGACTATTACTACTTCGCCGAGAAAGTACGTCAGAAGAAATATGCCCTCGACGAGAACGCCATCCGCCCCTATTTCGCGGTAGACTCCGTGCGTAAAGGTATTTTCGAGATGGCCAACCGACTCTACGGCCTTACTTTCGAGGAGATGCCCGATGCTCCCCGCTATCACAAGGATGTGAAGGTATATGACGTCAAGGATGCCGAAGGAAAACACCTCGCAGTGTTCATGACCGACTACTTCACCCGTCCCTCAAAGCGCCAGGGTGCCTGGATGGAGGAGCTCAAGACCTCATGGGTCAACAAGGACGGCTCCGTGGAGCGTCCGATCATCTATAATGTAGGCAACTTCGCGCCTCCCGCCGGCGATACCCCCGCCCTCCTCACCATCGACGATGTGCAGACAATGTTCCACGAATTCGGCCACGCGCTCCACGGCATGCTGTCGCGCGCCCGTCTGCGCTCGCAGAGCGGCACATCGGTTGACCGCGACTTCGTGGAGTTCCCCTCCCAGTTCCACGAACACTGGGCCTTCGATCCCGAAATGCTCAAGACTTACGCCCACCACTATAAGACCGGCGAACTCATTCCCGACTCGCTCGTGCAGCAGATCAATGCCGCCGCCAAGCACAATATGGGTTTCATGACCGCCGAGCTCTCGGCCGCCGCGCTCCTCGATCTCAACTGGGGACATCTCAATCCTACCGGCGACATCGACGTGGAAACATTCGAGAAATCCGTTGCCGACAAACTCGGTATGCCTGCCGAACTCACTTTCCGCTACCGTTCCCCCTACTTCAAGCACATCTTCGGCGATGAAGGATACGCCTCGGGCTACTATACCTACATCTGGGCCGAGGTCCTTGATGCCGACGCATTCGAGCTTTTCAAAGAGAAAGGCATCTTCGATGCCGAATCTGCCGCCAAGCTGAAGAAAGTCCTGGAAGCCGGCGGTTCCGAGGATCCGATGATTCTTTATAAGAACTTCCGAGGCCATCTCCCAGAAACCGACGCCCTCCTCCGCCAGCGCGGCCTCAAATAATACACATTATTAATACCTATCAATAAGGGATGTATCAGGCGATACATCCCTTATTGTTTTGATCAGATTTATCTGACAATGAACTTTATTTTGACGAAGAGGCGGTTGCGGCGGAGTCGAGGCGCTGTATCTGCACCAGGGCGAGCTGGCGCTGGCGCTCCAGGCGTTGGCGCTCCACGTCGTTATCGCGTCCGGAGGCCATTGCGGCAGCCAGACGGTAGGCGTTGGCAATCCCCTCTGTCTGGGCGGAAGAAAGACTGATGGATTTGCGTCCCTTTCCATTGAATGAAAGACTCATTGCTTTCCCTGCATGACCGGCGACATACTTGCCGATGGTGTCGGACTGCTCGGGAGAGAAGGTAATGACTTCACCCCCTCCGATACGGTAATTGCTCTCTCCGTCGTATGCCACGGCAGGCGTGGACGCCGAGCCATCAGGCCCCTTTACCGTTACCGAAGTATGGCCGCTTCCGGGATTCACCGACGAAACAATATAAAACTGACCGATATCCGAAACACGTGCCTGAATACCTGTTGTGTTGAAAAAGCCGGCGTTATAGGAGTTGCGGTCAATCCAGTAACCTTCCACCATACCTTTTTCCTTTACCCACCTCATTCGTGAACGCACAAGTTCTATTTCGGCTTTTGCGGCGGCAATGGCGCTGTCGCATTTCACTATACCCTGCTCGGAAAGCACTATCATCGCCTGCGGACGCAACACCAACCCCTCTTTGAGAAGTTCATTTTCCGAGGGATATGCATGATAAAGGGAGTCGATCAGCTGAAGAGCCAGCTCCGGATTTCCGGATTCAAGTTCAGTTTTCGATCTGGCAAGCAACTCGGCAGCCCCGGCATCCGGAGCTTTTTCCCCTCCGGAACATGCACAAAGCAGTCCCGGGATGATAAGAGGCAACAGTTTGTATCTCATATTATTCAGACTATCAGGAACATTTAACACCATCTTCGCTGTCAGCGGCGACGGCGTGAATTTTTACGGGAACGCTCCTTGGCTTTGGAGCGCTTGGCCGACTTGGATCTGGAAACCGAAGATTTCCTGGGACCCATTGTGAGGCCCCGGTAAGCTGTTTTCAGTTTGCTCAGGGTGACATCAAAGGTATCCGCCACATTACGGGCCTCATCGGCAAGGGAATGGCTCAGAAGCCATTCGTAGCTATCGGCAAGATAGAACATCCGGGCCGGCTGCGAATGGTTCATGCCGGGCACACGGTTGTAGACAAGACGGGGAGCATCGCCTCCGGCTGCATTCTTCATGGCCGATACAACCTTATCGCTCTCACGCACACTTACTGCGCGGTCGGCTGTGCCGTGCACGATCCACAGAGGCACATCGTTGAGGTTGCCGAGATTTTTCACCGTACCGCCCCCGCAAAGCGCCATGGCAGCGGCTATGCGGTCGGGATAGGTAGCGGCCACGTCGATTGTGCCGTAACCGCCGAGGCTCATGCCAAGCACATAAACACGTGTTGAGTCCACATTGTGGCGCTCCCTTACCCAGTCAAGCACATTGATCACCTTTTTCGGGCTCCACGCGCCGCCGGGATTCTGGGGAGCGATGACGTACGCGTCGAGTTCGCGCCCTTTCTCTATTGCATCGATGGTTCCGTAGCGGCGCACTCGGTCAAGGTTATTGCCGCATAGCGACGCACCATGCAGAAAAATAAAAAGTGGTTTGGCTTCTTTCTCCTCGCCGGTCTTGTCGGGAGTATAGAGCCAGAAATTGTAGCCGTCCTTCACTTTTCCGACATTCTGCGACAATGACTGGGCTCCGGCCTGACCGAGAGCGAAAATTCCGACTAACAACAGCAAAATTTTCTTCAACATAAAAATAAATCTTTTCCGACCCGAGCCGACACCAACCGTGACGGCCGGGAAGTTAAACTTATGAATCAGGCTATCTTACCGACAGTCTGTAAATTTTATCCCCGCGCGATCCCACAACCACCGAGTTGCCGATGACCACCGGCGATGACTCGAAGATGGCACCCACGGGCTTACGGGTGATGATTTCACCCGATTTCCCGTCAATGAGGTAGACGTTACCCGAGCAATCGGCAGTGAGCACATACTCTTTGCCTTGCTCGTTGAGGAAACCTACGGGCGACGACCATGCATAATACTGCAGATTCGTGCGATATGCAATGGAGCCGTCCTTACGGTCTATGGCTATGAACTGACCGTTCTGACGCTGCGACGCGCTGTCACTACGCTCATTCAGAACCACATTTGTAAATATCAGCCCCGCGCAGTCGCCACTGCCGGGAAGGGGTGAAGAGTAATACCCTCCGTCGAAATGCTTCTTCTCTATATCAAACCTGCGGGCCGGAATTCGGGTGAGCCAAATCTCCGAGCCGTTGAGCAAATCGAGTTTTACGAACCTTGCCTCGCCGCTGACCTGACGGTCCACCTCACAGGAAGCATAAAGGTAAGGATGACCATTCTCAACGGTAACCACTGTGGTGGCATCTATATCGTCGCCAAGTCGGTACATCCACACGGGTTTCATGGTATTTAAATTGAAACAGAGGATGTTGCCGTGATTGTCGCCCACAAATCCATAGTTGCGGTAGACGCTTATGGAGTTCTCCATGCCGGGAGCAGCCCCGCCTACTGTATAGCGCAACGCCGAGTGCAGAGTAAGCTTACCGGCGCCAATGATAAACTTATAGACAGTACCGTTCTCGCCGGCCCAGAAGAGATATTGCCCCACACGCAGGGAAGAGGAATCGTATGCATCCCAATGACGTTGAGCTTTGGGATCATCCTTGTGCACGTATGTCACTTTACCGGCGAAGATATCTATGACACGTGCCCCGAAAGGACGTTCAGCCGGAGCACCGAGACCCACATAAAGATTTCCGTTCAGTGTGGGGTCGAGAGAGATGGTGCCCTTTACCGGATTTGATACCGGAATCGGCTCTCTTGTGGCTTTGCCGTTCTCGAAACTGATGAAATACACTTTCGAGGCCAGCGAGCCTACCATAATCTCCTTCTTTCCGAAATTATCGCTCACCACACCAGCCGAGCGGAATTTCGTTATCAATGAGTCTGGCCATTCCACATAAAGCGGCTGCCCGGTCCAGCCGGTTCCACCGCCCCAGGTTCCTACCGAAGTCTGATGCGTATCGTGTCCGGTGGAAAACACCCAGTCGATTACTATATCGCGGGGCTGCCCCGAAACCTTTCCGCCGAAAGAGGCGTCGCGGGCGGGGCCGTTCCTGAAGGTCAGATGCCCCGGAGCCGAAGCATAGAGGTCAGCAAGAGAGGAAACCACACCGCTCCCGATGGTGTCGCCATAATCAATTTTATAATTCATTTCCGCAACGGAAACGTAGGCAGTGTCGGGTAGAGGAGCCACGACGTGCATCTCCGTTTCATTTTCATTTTCATCGGGAGAGCCGGTTGTAGATGATGTAGCGCCGGCATCACCGTTTCGTTTGCCGGAACATGCCGCAAAACCGATGATAAGAGGAAGAAAGAATAATGCTTTTGGGAAAAACATAAAAAGAGAAGATTACAGCACCGTGCGGTGTGTGTGTGTCCAGGAAATTGTGACGGCGGAACGGATCCGACGCCACAGGTTACAATGCAAAGATACGCTTTAATCTCCTATATTTCAACCCATTTAAAAAAGCTTACATCTAATTCAAAATAATTAACATTTCATATTGCCGTCGTCATTTGGCGCGTTCTACGCTTTTCACCCCTTTGACAGTGGCAATTTTCTTCATCAGCCCCTGAAGAGTGGCGTTATCGGCCACTCCTACGATGAGATGCCCCTGAAAAAGTCCGTCGTGGGCATCGATTGCGATATTGCGCAGGCTTGCTTTCTTCTCTTTGGAAATGATCGAGGTGATATTGGTAACGATGCCGATGTCGTCGTTGCCGAGCACACGGAGCGTGGCCGGGAAAAAGTCGCCTATCTTGCCTGACCATCTCACATTGATCATGCGATAAGGGTAGCGGCGCCGTATATCCTGTGCGTTCGGGCAGCTGTTGCGGTGTATCTTCACCACACCCTCCGACGATACGAAACCGAACACGTCGTCGCCATAGATCGGGTTGCAGCATTTCGCAAACCTGTAGTTCAGTCCTTTCACATCATTGCCGATAACAAGCACGTCGGCGGCGTTTCCTTCCCCTGCAGGCGAAGAGGTTTCCTCCGCGGGAGTCTGCATCGTGAACTCCTCGGCCGAATGGCGTTTGTCGGCACTTTCGGCGGGTGCGCTTTCGGCAGCCACATAGCTGTCGACGACCGTCGACACATCAAGCCGTTCGTCGGCTATGGCATTATAGAAGTCGGTGAAAGTCTTGTAGCCCAGGCGTTTCAGCAAACGACTGAGAGCGGCTTCCTCAAGTTCAATCTTGCGGTTCTTGAAGCGTCGTTCGAGTATCTCGCGCCCCAGCGCGGCGGTTTTGTTGGCCTGCTCCTTGAGGGTCTGGCGTATCTTGTTGCGGGCCTTTGACGTGACCACCATATTGAGCCAGTCCTGCTTTGGAGCCTGCGACGAGGAGGTCTGTATCTCCACGGTATCTCCCGACTGCAGGCGGTAGCCGAGTTTCTCGTTCTTACCGTTGACACGTCCGCCGGTGCACTGGCAACCGAGACGCGAATGGATATTGAACGCGAAATCGAGCAGTGACGCTCCGGCCGGGAGGCGGAAGAGATCCCCCTTGGGAGTGAACACGAAAACCTCCTTGTCGTAGATATCCATGCGGAAGTTCCGCACCAGCTCCATAGAGTCGGCTTCGGCGGTCTCGAGAATATCGCGCACATTGTTCATCCACGAATCGAGGGCGCCCTCGCTCTTTATCCCCTTGTAGCGCCAGTGGGCGGCAAGGCCTTTCTCGGCCACGAGATCCATGCGGCGAGTGCGTATCTGCACCTCGACCCATTTCCCTCCGGGACCGGCCACAGTGATATGCAGCGACTCATAGCCGTTGCTCTTAGGTATCGAGATCCAGTCCTTCATGCGCGAAGGATTGGGGCGGTACATATCCGTTACAATGGAGTATGCCATCCAGCAGTCGCTCTTCTCCTTGGAGGGCGGTGTGTCGATAATCACACGTATGGCGAACAGGTCGTAGATATGGTCAAGGTCGGTCTTCTGTTTGCGGAGTTTGTTCCATATGGAGAAGATCGACTTCGTGCGCCCCTTGATATCGAATGTTAGTCCGGCGGCCTCCAGACGTTCCTTCACAGGGGCGATGAACTCGGCTATGTAGGCGTCGCGTTTAGCCTTGCGCTCGTTCAGGCCGCGGGCTATTTCGGTATAGGTCTCGCGGTCGGTGTATTTCAGCGACATATCCTCCAGCTCCGACTTGATGGCATATAGTCCGAGACGGTGAGCCAGCGAGGCATAGAGATAGTTGGCCTCATAGGCCACATCGCGTACGAGCCGCTCCGACGGGTGGTGATTGATAAGTTTCATCAGCACCAGACGGTCGACTATCATGATGATTATCACGCGTATATCGTCGGCAAACGTCATCAGCAGACGCCTGAAGTTCTCCGATTCCACAGCGGCGCCACGTGCATAAAGCGACGATACTTTGATCAGTCCGCTTACCATCCGCGCCACATCTTCACCCCATTGCGAGGTTATTTCGCCTATCGTCAGCGCCTCCGCCTTGCACAGACGGTAAAGGAGCACCGCCAGCACCATGTTGCGGTCGGGCGATATGCGCTCGCACACGGCCGCAGCCGTAAGAAGCGAACGACGCAGGGAACTGTTGCCGAACTTGTCGCGTTCGAAAAGCCCGCGTTCCATCCCGTCCGCCATCCGACGGCGTATATCGCTCCGGAGGGCGCCATCAGCCCCAAGTTCGCCGGCAGCCCGCAGCAATGCGCGGTAATCGGCCATAAGCAGCGGTCTCTCCTTTTCGGAGAGAAGATTGGCCTCATTTATCACCGCGGAGTCTTTAATCTTTTCGTCCATCACTTGTACCTGTTAAAACCTACGATTGAAACACAAAATTAGTAATTTTTATTCTGAATACAAGATTTTTTCTAAAAAACACCCGGGAGATTCAAATTTCTGCACATTTCGTCTCCCGGCACGAAAAAGTTGGAGAGAAAGTCCCGGAATTTCAACAGAAATGTGTAAATTTGCGAGTTATTATACAGCTTCTTAGTATCTATTTTCGTTAGAAACGACTTTGGGAAACTTCCTTAAATATCTCTTTCAGATAATCCTCAGCCCGGAAAAAGGGTGGGAAGATATGGCATACGACCTGAACATGAACAGGATAAACGTGCGCCGGCTCTATATCCGCTCTTTTCTGCCGCTCATCGCCGCGTGTTCCGTCACAGCGTTTGTCCGCCTTGTTTTCGGGGCTGACTGGCTGCTGTGCATGGCATCGGCCATAGGGGAGTTCGTATCGCTTTTTCTGACCTATCATCTCGGAATCTACATCATATCGTGGTTTATGCCCAGGCTGGTCGACCCCGAAGCCCGCGACAGTCAGGACCAGCGGCGCCTGGCGGTAGTTGTCATGATGTCGGCGTCCTTCATAGCCCTGGTGGCCCTGGTCACGAATATAATAAAGGTGCAGATCGGGCTGCTGGCGTTCCTGCCGTTCTATGTGGTGTTCATCCTCTGGAAAGGATGCGGCTTCCTTGAGATAGACCGCCGTCAGGAAGGGCTGTTCATGATCGTGGCGTCGACTTCCGTTCTCGGCGCCTACTATCTCCTTTCAGTCATCTTCAACGCGTTGCTCTGAACCGCTATGAAATTCAAAGAAATCAACATAAAGAATCGCCGCGCCACTTTCGACTACGCCATAGGCGACTACATCCTGAACGGCGAGGTGCGTACGGG
>URZG01000065.1 GCA_900552325.1 uncultured Porphyromonadaceae bacterium
GAAGGGACCCCCGTGCACCGCGCCAACTTCCTGGCACGCAACAAAATCATAGCCGGAATCAGCGACTGTGTGGTGGTGGCCGAATCGGCCTCCGACCGTGGCGGAGCATTGCATACCGCCCGCTACGCGGCCTCGATAGGGCGCCGTGTCTTCGCCTGCCCGGGACGCATCGGCGACCGCTATTCGGCCGGATGCAACATGCTCATACGTCAGGGCACCGCCACTCTCTGCGAATCGGCCGACGACCTGGTGCACGCCATGGGCTGGCAGACGGCGACATCAGGCCCTGAAAAAGAGAAGGAGACCGTGCAGCAGACCCTCTTCGCCCCAGCGCCGAAAGGAACGGCGGCGACCATAGCCGACTATCTCACCGGGCACCCCGATTCCACTGCCGACAACATCGCCGCCGCACTCTCGCTCCCCATGAGCCGGGTACTCTCCACCCTGATGGAGATGGAGTTTCTCGATCAGATCATCACCCTGCCGGGAAACCGTTTCCGCAACGCCTGACACGATTCCCCGCGCCCGAACGAACAAACCGCCTAACGCCGCCATTATAACAATATGAGCAGGCGTATAACCTGAAAACCAACCTACAACATCATGAAAAATAAAATCATCGCTCCCTCGGAGCTTATAATCAATCCCGACGGCTCGGTATTCCACCTGCACCTCCTCCCCCAACAGCTGACCGACCGCATCATCCTGGTGGGCGACCCCGGCCGCGTGGACATCGTGGCGGAGCATTTCCACACCCGTACCTTCGAGGTATCCTCACGCGAGTTCCACACCATCGGCGGCACCTACAACGGCAAGCCCATCATGTGCCTGAGCCACGGCATCGGTCCCGACAATATCGACATCGTGATCAATGAGCTGGACGCCCTGGCTAATATCGATTTCAACACCCGCGAGGTACGCCCGGAACACCGCCAGCTCACTATGGTACGCATCGGCACCTCAGGGGCTCTGCAGCCCGAACTGATCGTCGGCACCCCCGTAATAGCCGAGAAAGCCATCGGCTTCGACGGCGTACTCAACTACTATGCCGGCCGCAACGAGGTGGCCGACCTTGACTTTGAACGCGACTTCTGCGAACACACTGGCTGGAATCCGCTGTGGGCCAAGCCCTACGTTGTCAATGCCGATGAAGAACTCGTAAATCAGATCGGACGCGACGACATGGTGCGGGGCAACACCATCTCGGCCGTAGGCTTCTACGGCCCACAGGGACGCGAGTTACGCCTCCCGCTGGCCAATCCCGACCTCAACCGCCGCATAGAAGAGTTCCGCCACAACGGCCGCAAGGTCACCAACTACGAGATGGAATCGGCACCCCTCCAGGGTCTCGGACGCCTGATGGGTCACCGTGCCATGACCGTGTGCTCCATCATCGCCAACCGCATGCGCCACGACGTGACCCCCAACTACAAGACCGCCATCCGCGACCTTATCGCCACAGTGCTCGAGCGCATCTGACTCTCATTCAACATAAACAAGAGGGTGTGTCAGAATTGCTAAATCTTACTAAATTGTAGGGACGCTCCGTGGAGCGTCCGCATAAACACTTGCTAATCAGGATAGATTCGCTGTAGGGACGCTCCACGGAGCGTCCCTACAGCGAAGCCATTTTGGGCAATTTTGACACACTCGCTTGTTGTTTTTTACAGACTTATTTCTTGATAAGTTTACGCACAATGGCATCGCTGCCGTCAGCCGGAGTGAACACCGCCAGATATATGCCTGCCGGAAGAGCTGACACATCAAAAGTAGTCACAGTATCAATCCCGCAACGAGCCACACGCGCGCCGCTCATTGAGATCACCGACAATTCCCCGACACCGGAAGCAAGTATGTGCAGATCCGACTCAACGGGATTCGGATAGATCATGAAGGTATCGTCTTTCCTCACAGTTTCCTCTATGCCGTTGACAAGAGGCACGGTGTACGACATCTGCGGCGATACCCCCATGCCGCCGGCAAAAGCAATCTTGAGCGCCACAGTCACCGTATGCCCCGGAAGCACGTCCGGGATCTGATACTCGTAGGAGCCGTCGCCTGCAGGCTCCATCATCGTCTCGGCAAAACCATCGGTATAATTCCAGAGCCAGGGTCCTGCGAATCCAACATATTCGCCTTCAAAAGATGCCGTTACAAGCACACCGCTGCCCGAGGGCGAGAATTTCACCTTGTACGGCCCGGCGAACGAACCTTCCGAATGATCATCGGCGGTAAATTCCTTGACGACCACCTGTTCGTCATCGCCCGGTCCGGGAGTGGGATCGGGGAGAGGCTCGGGTTCGGGTTCAGGGGCAGGACCGGGATTTACTGCGTCGGCAAAACCGCCGATGGTGATGGTGGCACGGGTCGGAAGATGGCAGTAGCATGTAGCGCTCTGGTCGTATGTGTCATCGTATGCGAAGGCATACGTACGGCCGTCGGAAGCGGTGATCGAAGGGTCGTGGAAAAACTTCACATATTCGTTGCACGGGTATTCCGTACCCCCGGAGAAGGCTTTGACCGGTCCGTCAGGATTCCAGTCCTGGAGTTCGGTAGTGGCGCGGAACATACCGCGGTTGAAAGCGGCGCAGAACATTGCCTGCACGGTCTTGTCTGTGTCGCTGCCACGTGCGAACACACCGGCTCCCTCGATGACGTCAGTGGTAGTGGGACGGCCGGGAATAGTGGCTACCGCACCCAGGGGCCAGTATCTGTCGTCGGAATGAGTGAGGACGAAATTGTCGCCCTGTACGGTGCCTGTCCAGCGGCCAAGGAGTCCCATATCTATATCGGCGGTGTGGGTTTTGAAATATTCCCAGATTTTGTTGACATACGGATCGAAGATATTCTGATCCTTGATGGTGGAGACTTTCGAAGGCTGCTTGATGATACCGCCCAGGTTGTCGGCAGTGATGAGATTATAGAAGCAGTCCTTATAGACAGTGTTGTTGTAGGCTGATGTCCATTTGTCGACTACCGCACGGTAATCTACCGTCTCGCCACGTTTGGTGTAGGGGGTGTAGCTCTCGCCCCACACTTCGAGCCCCATCGGATACTGGAAAGCGTCGACACGGGTGGTGTTGATCCAGATTTCGTTGCCGTTGTCCTGACCGTGGGTGAATTCCACAAGCTCCCAGCGGATTTTTGAGTTGGGGTCGCCGGGATTGTTGAGGTCGGCTCCGGCATATCCTTGCTCGAAAGCATGGAGGTACATGGGCGATTTGAAGCCGATGAACATTCGGCAGGCATGCGTATAGCCCAACATAATCTGTTTTCCGGGGATATCGGAGAGCCTGGTGAATACATCGGCATAGGTCGAAAACGGCCCTGTTCCCGGGAGAGTGTTCACCGATTCGTTAAGAGGCATGACCGCCGGTGTCGTGGAGGAGTTCGGTAAATCATAGTAGATATAGCCGGTCCCCTCCTGTTCTCCGATGATAGCGATGTAGATTTCGGAGTCGGCAAACTGTCCGTTGGAATTGTTTACCAACGTCACAGGCATATCTGCCGATGCATACAAAGCCGTAAAAGCGGCTGCCAATAGGATAAGTTTTCGTTTCATTAACGGTATTATTAGAAATAGGTAACAGTGCAAGATAATATCGATCAGACTTCACAATCTTTTCTTCCGCCACGGTCAGGAGAGTTTTCATGGCGGAAAATGGCAAGTCAGTTATACTGCGCAAAGTTAACTCTTTTATCCGTATTTTTTATTTTTTTCGAGAAAAAACTGCGGACTTGACATTGTGTATAAAAATACACGTGGCATCATCCCGCCATCAGTAATACAATCTAACAATTTGACAACAAAACACTAAAACAAAAAAGACAGCAACCCACAAATATCGCATTTTATGTTACATTGCAACCGATATATTTGCATATTTGAAAATTTTTAGATTATTTTGCACTCCGAAACAAATTACACTTCATCATATTTTGGTCACTCTGCATAAATAATTAATATTTATTCAATACTTATCACATTGCAATGAAACCGAGTTTTTCACCTAAAGCCTTTGCCGTTGTGGCCGCGATGACTGCCGCAGCCTTTCTGCCCACGGCATCCGAAGCAAGGCTCATTGAAATCAACGGCGTGGTGTCGTATCCGGCGCAATCGGCCGGTGCCTACACTTTCAGCCTTGACAGTTACAACCCGACGTTACTGAAACGAAATGTCTACGCCTCCGGCGGAGGTATCGCCCTTGATAACGAATACTATTCCGTAAGGTTCGAGAATGTAATGGGACTCAACGTAGTGCAGGAGCTCTCCTACTCTCTCCCCGACTTCGAACTTTCCGACGAATACACGGGCGATCTCAGCAACGTGGCCACAGCCATGGCCTAAAACTACAATACCGACCGCACCTACGCCTGCTACCTCACCGAGGACGGCCAGGGATATGTGTTCGCTATCGCCAACGTACGCTATTGGTCACCAAAGAAAGTGATCTGCACTCTCGACGAGCCTTTCAGCTCCATGAGTTTCGCGTCAGACGGCAAACTCTATGCCATCGACTTTGACGGCAAACTTTTCACCGTGGATGTCAACACCGGCGCGAAGACACTCATAGGCGACACCGGGGTGGTCTCCGAACAGATTACCGGCGGTTTCATAGATCCCGAGGACGACACATTCTACTGGAGTGTAAAATCAGAATCCCAGGCCGCTTTCTACAAAGTCAACATCGCCGACGCTACCGCCACACTTCTCTATAACTTCGAGAACCAGAAGCAGCTCGGCGGTATCGGCTCGAAACAGCTCCCGGTGGCCGGACAGCAGTCGTTCTTCGTTGTCAACGACCAGTACCAGGCTTTCTTCAAGTCCGACGGCTCCTACTCCAGCGCGTTCAAGGCTTACAGCGGCAACCAGTATCTCTGCTCGATGTACGCCATGAAAGGCGAGACCTCAGTGACCTCCGATGACTGGGCCATATCGCCCGAGCTCTACGGCGGTCAGGAGCAGTATTACGAGACCTTCGAGGTACTCTATTCCACTGACGGAAAAGATCCGGAAGATTTCAAACTTCTTGCCCGGTTCGAGGATATCCCGGCTGCATGGGTGGAATACTCCGTCTATCTCCCTGAGGGAGCTAAATATTTCGCTATCCGCAGTGTTTCCTATGACCAGTACATGCTCTTCGTGGATGACATCCGCTTCTCGCCCAAAAACGGCAAAGCAGCCGAATCCACCCTCACCGGTTATAATATCTATCGTGACGGCGTGAAACTGTCGGCCGACGCCATCGACGGAACTTCATTCACCGACGGAGATGTCACTACCGGTTCCACCCACCGCTACGTAGTCACCGCTCTCTACGACGAGGGAAAATCCAACCCATCCAATGAGGTAGAGGTAAGCTGCACCTCCGGTATCGGCAATGTGGATGCAACCAATGTGAACATCACAGCCGCCACGGGTGAAATCATTGTGGAAGGCGCCGTCGGCACACAGATCACAGTCGTGGCTGCCGACGGACGTCTTGCCGCAGCCGTAACCGGCGCACAGCGCACGATAATCCACGCCACCCCCGGCATCTACGTGGTGATTGTCGGTGACAAGGCTGCAAAGCTCGCCGTGAAATAATACAGTTATAAGACCATACAGACAAAATGCGCCGTGTCAGGGAATCTGACACGGCGCATTTTTATATGATGACCGGTTTGCTCAGCTCCCCGCGCCGAGACTCTCGCGTAATTCGGATGGAGTCTGGCCGAACTCGTCGCGGTAGCACTTGGTGAAATACGCCGGGGTGGAAAATCCTACCTCATAGGCAATCTCCCCGACAGTGCGGTCTGTGGTCGTGAGCAGTTTCCGCGCACGCTGCAGACGCATACGCCTCAACAGTTCCACCGGCGAACAGTTGGTGAGCGCCTTGATTTTACGGTAGAACTGCGAGCGGCCCAGCCCCATCATGGAAGCAAGGGTGTCGACATTGAGCGACGGATTGCCCATCTCGCGGGTGAAAATCTCGCGCAGACGCTGATAGAAATCGTTATCGAGTTGCGCTCCGCCGTCGTCGGAAGTCTGTACCGGGACCGGTGTCTTTACCTCATCGGGCACCGTGACGGCTCCATTATCAGGCTGCCACAGCTCTTTTATCCTGCGCCGGTTGGCAATAAGCCCCTGGCAACGGGCGCGCAGCACATCGCCGTTGAACGGCTTCGAAAGGTAACCGTCGGCACCCGACCGGTATCCTTCGGCACGTTGCTCGTCGAGCGAGCAGGCCGTAAGCAGCAACACCGGTATGTGGCACGTGGAGATCTCCTCCTTCAGACGCCGGCAACATTCCAGGCCGTCCATCACGGGCATCATCACATCACATACGATAAGGTCAGGCACATAACGCGAGGCCATTCTCAGTCCGCGGCGCCCGTCGGGAGCCGTAATCACCGTGTATTCGGCCGACATCATTGTGGTGATGAGCGAACGGAGATCGGCGTTGTCGTCAATAACCAGCAGAAGCGGTTTGCCGGAATCTACCGTGGGCTCGCCATCTGCATCGGCAGCATCCTCCACATCCTCCTCCCCACCTGCGGACAGGGAAGGTATTATGTCGAGAATATCAGTGGTGACGGTGTCGGGCGACGCCTCCTGGGGATTCTCCGCAACGGTAGCACCCTTGATTTCAGGTGCGGGCAACACTATTGTGAAGCGGGTGAACCTGCCCTGTTCGCTTTCCACCGAAATCTCCCCTCCGTGCATGTCTATGAACCCCTTCACCAGTGAAAGACCGATCCCCGACCCTTCGGGATGAATACGGTCGGCCTGCCAGAAACGTTCGAATACGTGGGGAATATCCTCCGGAGCAATACCGCGGCCCGAATCCTCCACAGTCAGGACAAGATCCTCCCCGCACCTCTCGCAGCGGACCGAGATACGGCCGTTGTCGGGGGTGAACTTCATGGCGTTTGAAATGAGGTTGAACACCACGCGCTCCATCTTCTCCGTATCCACCTCCACGACACCTGTCGGCTCCACGGACGTCTCAAGACGGATATGGCGACCGCGGGCAACTTCGGCGAAAGAGGCCGTCCACTCATTGAGGAGTGCGGCCAGATCCACTTTCTGACGGTTCAGTTCCAGTTTTCCGCTCTCGTATTTGCGGAAATCGAGAATCTGGTTGATGAGCCGGCGCAGGATCTTCACATTCTTTCGGGCCAGAAGCATGAGGGTATGCTGCCGGGGGGTGAGATTGGAGGCGTCGGCAAGCTGGTCGACCGGTTCGGAGATCAGCGTAAGTGGGGTACGCAGGTCGTGCGACACGGAGGTATAGAATATCAGTTTGGCCTGTGTTGCCTCACGCAACTGCCGGTTGAGGCTCTCCTGAAGGTCGCGCTGCTCCTGAAGGAGCTTGTTCTGACGCATAAGAATCTCCTGATGGCGTTTGCGTTGCCAGAAAGCCCGCAACAGCAGAAAGAGAGTAAGGAAAAGAAGCACGGCTATGGCTATGACGCAATAAAAGAGGAAAGACTGCGCCGAGTGACGCTCCCAGTATTGGTCGACCTGCCCTTTGAGATACTTTATCTTCGAGGTGCCGTCGCGCATGGACTCGTTCTGCTGCAGGAGAATGTCGGCATTGGTGAGGTCTACGGCCGAGAGTATCGGGAGCATCGCCACCGTGTCGTAAGGTTCATCGTGAAGTATATTCAGCGCCGTACGGATAAGCCTGTTCCCCTCGGTGGGATAAAGGAAGGTAGCATCGATCACCGAATCGGCCACAGCCCTGATGCCGATCTCGGGAGCGGCGTCGATCCCTATCACACGGGGAGAAAGCCCCCGGCGCCTCGCCACCTCCGAAGCCCCGATGGCCATACGGTCGTTGTGGGCGTAGATAAGGTCGATCGCAGGGTTCACGGCAAGGATCGAATCGGTGGCACGCGCCGCGTCATCGTAGTTCCAGTTCCCTTCGGCCGTGGCGGTGACCTTTATCCCGGGATAACCCGCGATAATCTGGGCGAATCCTTCGTGGCGCTGCATGGCCGGTGTGGATTCGGGATTACCGTATATTTCGAGAACATTAGCTTTATCTCCCGCCAGATGCCTCGCATACCTTGCGGCCATCCGCCCGAGCTCGGTATTATCCACCCCCTGATAGGAGGTATAGTACCGCCCGTTGATATTGCGGTCGAACACAATTACCGGCGTGCCGCTTTCGTATGCCTTCCGTATCACCGGGGTTATGGCGTCTGCCTCGTTGGGGGCGGCTATGATTATATCGAAACCGTTGTCGAGAAAATATTGAATGTCGGCGATCTGCTTCTCGTTGGAGTCATCAGCCGAACGGATTTCCAGTTCGGCATCGGGATGAAACATTATCTCGCGCTCCATCTCCTCGTTCATCTTCGAACGCCAGTCGTCGGCCGAACACTGCGACACACCTATTCTATAAGTCTTGCCTCCGCGCGAACACGCGGGAAGCACGGTAACACACGCAGCGCACAGTATAATGAAAACGAGTTTAAATAAGGTTTTCATGGATAATAGATCAATTCGTGGGATAAGCTCAGGAAAAGGCTGCCTCGTAGGCAGGTCTGATAAGCCTGATGCAAATTTAGGTATTAGTAATATAAAATCGGATGCAAAAATGAAGAAAAATATTCCAATGGTACGATTTTTATAACATTTGCACGATTTTTAATAGTGGGTGCACACGCCTTTTTATTAGTTTTGCATCGTAAAAACAACCCTGAAAAACAAATACCTACAGAATACGATGCTATCCGGAAACAAAATCGCCGCCCTGAGTGCGGCTTTGGTTTCAGCCGCGGCGATCGCCCCGGCGACGCCGGCAGCCGAGTCGGTCAAAGTGGAGCACCTGGGCACCAACAATACCCTCGTGCGCGTAACCGGCGAAGGGGACCTGCTGCTGATGCCGGTCCAGGAATCAATCAACGACGCCAAGGTGAACGTGCTCGTTGACGGACGCCTTGACCGCACTATGTATGTGCGCCTGGCTAAATCGAAAGTCGACTATTCGGTGCCGTTCGACCTCACACCGTACAAAGGACACAACGTAGTGCTTGATATCGTCACCGACCAAAGCCGTTCGAGCGTGCGCGAGGCCAAGGACGATGCCTGCTGGAGCAATTTTGCGGTTACCGATACCTTCCCGACCGAAAATACCGAGAAATACCGCCCCGCCTTCCATCATACCCCACTTTACGGATGGATGAACGACCCCAACGGAATGTTCTACAAAGACGGACTGTGGCACCTCTATTACCAGTGGAACCCTTACGGCTCCAAGTGGCAGAACATGACCTGGGGACACTCCACATCGCCCGATCTCGTTAACTGGAAGCACCACAAGGCAGCCATCGAGCCGGACGGCCTCGGCACGATATTCTCCGGCTCGTCGGTGGTGGACACGGAGAATACCGCCGGCTTCGGCAAAGACGCCGTGATCGCACTCTACACCTCGGCAGATGTAAGCCAGATACAAAGCCTCGCCTCAAGCACGGACAACGGCATGACTTTCACCAAATATCCCGGCAACCCCGTGATAACCC
>URZG01000066.1 GCA_900552325.1 uncultured Porphyromonadaceae bacterium
ATGACAATAGCGTTGCTTTTGATTTTATTGTTTTAAAACAATCAGGGAAGAGTGAGACTTATGACGAGCAATGGTTTCATTTCGATCAGTCCAATTCCGAGGCTCTTACTGCGAACAAACTGATATTCAGTAATGAAACGCGCACAAATATTTATGATCCTTATACAATCAGCCCCGTTGACGGTGGTCAATATGTAATTAATTCACCGTGGAATGGCGCTAATTTGATTACCCCAGCCGGTGTGTCAGACAGATACGAATTTTCCTGTGCTTGGGAGCTTCCTGCTGTTGAGGATGGTGAGGGTACAGAAAGCCGAGCCCGAATCAAAAATTACTGTTTCGTTCCGATTACTATAGCCGATGAGGAATATTATATAACTTCGGGAAAATTCCCTGTTATGAGTGAACCCTCCTCAGCAACGATTGATGGTGAAAAAAAGATTTCATTCAGTCTGAGGAGATGGCGTGATAAATCTGACTTTTCGAATCTCAATGAGGTTTTGTCTCTTCCATCCGGCAATGCTTTTGAGTATAGTTATTTTAAAGTCATCAACGATGAACAACAGTATAAGATGGTGGCTACTATCTCTCAGAAATGCGTGGTGGAATACCAATATAAAACGACACCGGCGAGCGGGGAGACATTGACACGCAGGCCTAAGGCGCAGAATTATGACGACTGGTTGAAGACTATATGTTATCTTTATTCTCCTTCGGCCGGAATCGGGAGGTATGAGTTTGAACCCGTTTCTAACGGAGGGGTTACCGGAATCGGAGAGGTGGAGGCTGCCGTAAGCCAAGCTATCCATCTATCGGGTGCGCGCCTTTGGATTGACAGCAGAAGCGCTCCACTTAGAATTTATAATGCAACCGGGGCGGTTGTTTTTCAATCAGAGAACTGCTCCGAGGCGAATCTCGGTTTCCTTGCTCCAGGATGTTATATTGTCAGCTGGGGTACAGGTCTCCGCAAAATCATATTGAATTGAAAATGGAACATAATATAAAATTGTCTGAAATTTCGGAAAAGACCGGCATGGATGTCTCTACAGTCGGTAATCTTATGAAAGAATTCGCAGCCGTGCTGGCCAGGGAATGTGCCGATATGAACAGGGTTGCTATTCCGGGTTTCGGTGCATTTGAAGGTGTGAAACATGATGAGGAGATCCGTGAAGATCTCTCAACGGGAAATAAAATACTTTACCCGCCCATGATCGAGGTGAAGTTCACGCCTGGAGCGATGTTAAAGAAACGTTTCAACTAACAGGGGTATTACCGCAGAACTGAATGGGTACTACAATCACATTACCGGCCATATTGACGGCTTTACAGAATAATTGCGGCTGCACATCGGAAGAGGCGGCTGATTTCATGCATGCGCTGACGGACACCATTATTGATGGACTTATGTCGGCGGGCTGTGTAACAGTCAAAGGAGTAGGGGAGTTTCGTGTAGTGGATACTGGCGCCGAGAAAACTGTGGCGTACCTGCCGGACACGGAACTGGCACAAGACGTTAATTCCCCCTTTTCGCTTTTTGAGCCGGTAAACCTTTCTGAAGGTGTTACAGAGGCGATGCTTGATGAGTTTTATGAGGCGGAAAAGGCTGGAGCAGACTCCGAGGGATCGGCTGTAGTACCCGAAACGAATGAATCATCGGCGGTCCCGGTCCGCGACGATGTTGAGGTTGAGGTAACGGATAATCTTTCCGATATGTCGGCGGATAATGCGGCGAAGTTGCCGGCAGGGCTGCCCCCTGTTCCGGGCGCCTCAGAGATTTCTGATGAAGCGCCGGAATCTTATCCTGTTGTCGGGCAGCCTAAATCTATAGAAAGAACCGGTCTGTCGGAAGAGTCGTCAGCGGCGAACGTATCGGCAAATTCCGGCGCGCCTGAAGGAGGAGTTTCCGTAGAGAATATCGCTCCTGTGCTTCCTTCACGTGTGGCTCCTGAGAAAGATGAAGATGTGTCGGAGAATATTTCCCGCGAACGTCGTCCTCGCCGGCAACGAAAGGAAACGGTGATCATAGTGCTGATAGGTCTCCTTTCGTTGCTTGCCGGAGTTTTTGCCGGGCATTTCGGAATCCCCGGGTTAAACATAAATGGAGTCAAGAGTGTTAAAATTACAGCTGAGGAGGTGACGCTACTCCATGAAAAGCCATCAAACGATGATTTGACGGCCGGGATGCCGGGGACTAAGGATACGGTTCCCACGAAAGGTAACCTCCCAGATACGGTTGAGCCAGCCCAGTCCGTTATCGATGCGGCGCCGCCCCGCCCGGTTGCGTCGCCGGTGGTCACCGATACCGTGCAGGGTACCAATTATCTCTCCCGCATAGCCCGCAGGCATTATGGAAAAGATATTTTCTGGGTCTATATATATGAGGAAAACAAAGATAAGATACAGGATCCCAACAATATCAATCCGGGAACCGTGGTAGTTATCCCCCCTGCTGAAAAATATGGAATCGATCCGTCAAACAGCGCTTCCATCAACAATGCGGAGCGCCTTTCGGCTAAGATTCTCAACAAAGAATCCTAAAAATCCGTAATTATTAATAGTGGTTTAGGATTGATAGACAAAATTAACATTTGATTTTCACATTCGGCGTAGGGAAATTTTTACTTTTGCAGAACATTTCTCCCTGCGGAGAGTGGCAAAGTATGAAATATCAGCATCAAATAACTACACTATGAGTGACTCGGTAAATATCAGAGAACTTAACGATCTTGTAGCCAGCAAGAGCAATTTCGTGAATCTCGTAACGCAAGGGATGGATCAGGCCATAGTAGGGCAGAAGCATCTTGTGGAATCCCTCCTTATCGCACTTCTTTCCAACGGCCATGTGCTGCTTGAGGGTGTTCCGGGCCTTGCCAAGACGCTTGCCATCAAGACGCTCGCCCAGATCATTGACGCAAAATACAGCCGCATCCAGTTTACTCCCGACCTCCTTCCAGCCGATGTGATCGGTACGATGGTATATTCCGTGAAATCCGAACAGTTTCAGGTCAAGAAAGGTCCGATTTTCGCCAATTTCGTTCTTGCCGATGAGATCAACCGAGCTCCCGCCAAAGTGCAGTCGGCTCTTCTTGAGGCGATGCAGGAACGTCAGGTTACTATTGGCGACAAGACATTCCGTCTTGACGAGCCTTTCCTGGTAATGGCCACACAGAACCCTATCGAGCAGGAAGGTACATATCCCCTCCCCGAGGCGCAGGTTGACCGTTTCCTTATGAAGGTTGTTATCGGCTATCCCACACGCGAGGAGGAGAAACTTATCATACGTCAGAACCTGAGCAACGCACATCGTGAGATAAGGCCGCTTCTGCGTCCCGAGGAGATAATCGATGCCCAGAAAGTAGTCGAGAAAATATATATCGACGAGAAAATCGAGCGCTACATAGTGGATATAGTATTCGCCACCCGTTTCCCCGGTGAATATGGCCTGGCCGATCTCCAGAGCATCATATCGTTCGGTGCGTCGCCCCGTGCGTCGATCTCTCTTGCACGCGCGGCCAAGGCTTACGCGTTCCTGCGTCAGCGCGGCTATGTGATTCCGGAGGATGTGCGTGCCGTCTGTCACGACGTGCTCCGTCATCGTATCGGCCTGACCTATGAGGCCGAGGCCAACAATATCAGCGCAGACGAGATCATCTCCGAGATTCTTGACAAGGTAATCGTTCCCTGAAATCGGTCGTTCTGATTTATCTTCACCCCTATGGATGCAAACGAACTGCTAAAAAAAGTACGTAAGATCGAGATTAAGACCCGCGGACTTTCTCAGAATATTTTCGCCGGGGAATACCACTCGGCTTTCAAGGGGAGAGGTATGACGTTCTCGGAGGTACGCGAGTATCAGTACGGCGACGATATCCGTGATATCGACTGGAATGTTACCGCACGCCACAACCATCCCTACGTCAAAGTGTACGAGGAGGAGCGTGAGCTCACAGTGATGCTGCTGGTGGATGTCAGCGGATCGCGTCTGTTCGGCGCTGTCGGCGAACCCAAACGCGAGATGATAGCCGAGATTGCCGCCACTCTCGCGTTCTCGGCGATACAGAACAACGACAAGATCGGTGTGATTTTCTTCTCCGATAAAATAGAGAAGTTTATCCCCCCTAAAAAAGGACGTAAACATATTCTCTTCATAATCCGGGAGCTCCTTGATTTCACTCCCGAAAGCAGCGGGACCGATATCGGACTGGTGCTCCGATATTTCACTGACGCGCTGAAAAAACGTTGTACGACTTTCCTGATTTCTGATTTTATTGATGACAACGATTATTACAAGGCGCTTTCTATCGCAACCAACAAACATGATGTCTATGGGATCCAGGTGTACGACAAACGGGATTCGGTAATGGCCGATGTCGGGCTTATCCGTGTCCGTGATCTTGAGACAGGGGTTGCGCGTTGGATCGACACATCATCAAAGAAGCTGCGCGACAGTTACTCCCGATGGTGGTACGGACGCCAACAGATAATGTCGGACACGCTGAAACGTTGTCGCGTCAACAGTTGTTCCGTCGCAACCGACGAGGACTATGTTGCCGCTCTTATGGGGCTTTTCCATAAACGGCTGTGAAGCGTCTGCAATTAAGGGATTATATAAATGTGTTATATGAAGTTTGCTTTTAAATTACATATCACGCTTTTACTACTGGCGGCTGCGGTATTTCTTCCCGGTCGGGAATTGTATGCCCAGTCGATAAAAGCCGCTCTTGACTCCTCACAGATCACGATGGGCAATGTCACGGCTGTGCGTCTTGACATCGTTGAAAAAAATGATGGCGGCTCGGCTCTTTTTGTAAACGAAAGCCTCTTTCCGAAAGAGGTGGAGCCTGTAGAATGGGTTGATGGCGATACCACTGACCTGGGCAACGGTCTCCGTGAGATCCGGCGTGCGCTTATTATTCAGTCGTTTGATTCCGGAGTCTATACGTTGCCACCGTTCTGTCTCGTGGCGGGCAGCGATACCCTGAAATCGAATTCTCTTACCCTGAAAGTTAATCCGGTTGACGTCAGCCATCTAGAGGATATACACCCGATAGCCGAACCCCTTGAGTTCGAAAGAAAATGGTATGATTTCCTGCCTGATTGGCTCACCGATTACTGGGGCTGGATCCTCGGCTTTATTCTGATTGTCGCCGCAGGAATCTGTGCCTATCTTATCCTGACCCGCAAGGTGGCCGTCAACATACTGCCTCAGAAGAAACGTCTGCCACCCTATGAGCTTGCGATGAAACGTCTTGAAGCTCTCCGTACCGACGGCCTGTGGGAGCGTGGCATGGAAAAGGAATATTACACCCGTCTTATTGATATACTGCGTGATTACCTTCAGGAACGGTTCGGTATCAACGCCATGGAGATGACTTCTACCCAGATTGTCAAGGCACTCTCCGGCAATGAGGTTACACGTCAGCCCAACCGTTATATGAGGAACATCCTGCAGATCGCCGACTTCGTGAAATTCGCGAAAGTGCGCCCGCTCCCCGATGACAATGTGCGCTCTTTCAATGAGGCTCTCCAGTTCGTTGAGGAAACAAAACCGGTGGAAGATCCTGCTGCTCCGGAAAGCGGTGAGACCTCATCCGCTGCGGAAGCAGGTGCTCAATCCATAAAAAGAAAGGAGGAAAAATGATGCAGCTTGCACATCCAGGCCTTCTTTGGCTTTTCTTGCTTTATATTCCGCTGATAGCGTGGTATATACTGCGCCATCGCGATGCGTACCCTTCCATGGGGATCTCAACATCGTCCTGGACCTCCGGGGTTGGACGTCCCCTGCGTCAGTACGGTCTTTATTTTCTTTTCGTGCTGCGTCTGCTGGCATTGGGATGCGTCATAATAGTGCTAGCACGTCCACAGAGCTCGGATGCATGGTCCACCTCAAAAACCGAGGGTACGGATATGATTATCGCCCTTGACATTTCGTCCTCGATGCTGGCGCGTGATTTTAAGCCCGACCGGCTTGAAGCCGCCAAGAAAATAGCTTCGAAGTTCATTAACGGACGTGAGAATGACAATATGGGCCTGGTAGTTTTCGCCGGAGAAGCCTTTACAGGGGTACCTATGACCACCGACCGTGCCACTCTCATGAATTATGTGCAGTCACTTAACCGTGAGATGCTTGAGGACGGCACCGCCATCGGCGACGGTCTTGCCACCTCCATCAACCGTATCAAGTCAGGGCAGGCCAAGTCCAAGAGTATCATTCTCCTCACCGACGGCTCGAACAACACCGGTATTGTATCACCCCTCATGGCAGCAGAGATAGCCCATAAGGAGGGGATAAAGGTTTACACTATCGGTATCGGTACAAACGGTATGGCTCCTTATCCCCAGATCAATATGTTCGGCAGAATGGAATTTGTTCCCCAGCCCGTGGTGATCGACGAGGGGACTCTCAAGCAGATTTCCGATATTACCGGCGGTAAATATTTCCGCGCTACCGGCAATAAAGTACTTGCCGACATTTTCGCGGAGATCGATAGCCTTGAGACTTCTGAAATTGATGTGCGCCATTTCTCGCATACCGAGGATACGTATTTCCCGTGGGCAATCGCGGCCTTGGGTCTTCTTCTGCTGGATCTCCTCTTGCGGAATACATGGCTGCGGACTATGCCATGACGTAACTAACCTCAAACGAATAATCTTCAACGATTGTCAATCATGACCTTTGCATATCCTAAACTACTATATCTCCTTATCCTGGTGCCGGTGTTGCTGGCGCTATGGATCATAGGCCGTATTTCCCGGCGGAGAAAGCTGCGTAAATTCGGTAATTTGGCGAATTTCTCCGAGCTTATGCCTGAGGTTTCAAAATATATGCCTGCGGTGAAAATCACAGTGGAACTTCTTGCCCTGGCAATGCTGATAGTGGCAGCCGCCCGCCCGCGTGCAGGCGAGAAGGAGGAAACCGAGAACACCAGGGGGATAGAAGTGATGATTGCTTTTGATGTGTCACGTTCGATGCTGGCTTCATCTACTGATGATCCCGGCGGTGTATCGCGTCTGGAACGAGCCAAGTTTATTCTGAACCGGATGATCGACAAGCTATCCAACGACCGTGTCGGACTTATTGTTTTCGCCGGCGAGGCCTATACCCAGTTGCCTATAACAACCGATTTCGTTTCGGCCCGCATCTACCTTGACGAGATCTCTACCGAGATGGTAGGCACACAGGGCACCTCCATCGGTACGGCTATAAACATGGCCATAAACTCCTTCACCCCCGATAGCGATGTCAATAAGGCTATTGTTGTGATAACCGACGGCGAGAATCATGAAGGAGATGCTATTGAGATGGCAAAATATGCAAAAAGTCTCGGCATCGAAGTCGATGTAATCGGCATAGGTTCCGCAAAGGGCGCTCCGATCCCCCTGCACAAGAATTCGGGAGATTTCCTGAAAGATGCTTCGGGAGCCCCCGTCACTACATATCTCAACGAGAAAGAAGCCAAGGAGATTGCCTCTGCAGGCGGGGGTGTTTATATCCACGGCTCGGGCAGCAAGGCCGTCAGCGAACTTGTCGATAACCTCGACAAGATAAAAAAATCCGATCTCAGGCATGTCACTTATAAGGCCAGCGCGGAGCAGTTCCCTGTATTCGCCTGGATCGCTTTCGGATTGCTTTTCCTGGATGTGTTTATATTGCCGCGCAAAATACGCTGGCTTACAAAGTACAATTTCTTTACCAAGAACAAATGAAAAGGTTTATCAAAATAGCGACCCTTGGCGGATTTGCGGCGATAATTCTCTTTTCTACGGTCTCATGTTCAAAAGAGAGTGCGCGTGAGGCTCCCGTTGTGGAATCCACCAAAAAGGAGCGGAACTTCATGAATGAAGGCACCGCCCTCTACAGCAAGCAACGTTATGCCGAAGCCGAGGTAAGCTATAACAAGGCGTTGGGTGAGAACCCTGACAATAAGGTTGCGAAATTCAATCTGGCGTCTGCATATATAAAGCAGCGTGGCGAGGATGCCGACAGCAAGGGCGACTCCCTGATGTCGCGTGCCAACGGCATGCTTGCCGAATTATCCGCCGCCTCCGAGCCGGAGATAGCCCATGCGGCTTTCTATGACCGAGGCAACCTATCTTACAAAGGGGAGGATTACGCATCGGCTGTAGAGCACTTCAAGAACGCTTTGAGACGAGATCCTGCCGACAATGCCGCCAGGGAGAACCTGCGTCTTGCCCAGTTGAAACTGCAGCAACAGCAGCAGAATCAAGATAAAAACCAGGATAAGAATCAGGATCAACAGGACCAGAATAAAGATCAGCAGCAGGACAAAAAAGACCAGCAGCAGGATCAGAATCAAAACAAGGATCAGCAGGATCAACAGAATCAGGACAAGAAAGATCTGCCTCAGAAACCGCAGCAGCAGAATGGCGGTCTCAGCGATGCCAATGCCCAGCAGATTCTAAAGGCTATGGAGGATAAGGAAAACGCAACCCGGCAGAAGCTGGAGAAGATGAAGCAGGGGAAAGCGGCTCAGTCCTCCCGACGGCAGCCTGAAAAACCCTGGTAAAGCCGCGCTATTACGACCGGTTACCGCTGCCGGGATACCGGCGACTGATTTTTGAGAGAAGAGAGGAAAGAAGTCAATTTCTGATGAAAAAGATTTTATTAGTCATATTACTGATAGCTGTCTGCCTGCCGGCATGGTGTCAGGCGGCTTTCGAGGTGGTCCCGCCGCGCAACGTGATCGCCGGGAATAAGTTCATGGTGAAGTTCAAGGTCGTAAACGGCGAATCCGGGGCTCCCCAGGCGCCGTCGATCAACGGCTGTAAGCTCCTCTCGCCGACGCCGGGCAAGAGCACCATGCAAAGTTTCCAGATGATCAACGGACAGTCTTCGTCAAGTACGTCCGTTGAATACACTTTTGTGTATCGCGCGGAAAAAGAGGGTACATTCACTATTCCGGCGGTGGCGCTTGTTGTCGACGGCAAGAGGATGTCTACCCGAGCCACCCAGTTCAAAGTCCTCCCTGCAGATAAAGGAACCTCACAGTCGCAGGCTGCGCAGCAGGGGTGGGGGGGGTATGATCCTGTACCGGATCATGTGTTCGTAGATGATATTTCCTCTCAGACCTCGGACAAGAAGATCGGCAAGGATGATATCTTCGTAAGGATAATCCTCAACAAGCAGCATGTTTACGAGCAGGAAGCGGTGGAGTGTACGATCAAGCTCTACACGAAATATCAGAGTATCGTTTCCTTTATGGCCTCCGCTCCTCCTACGTTTGACGGATTCCTGATCGATGAAATTGACGTTCAGGGGCAACTTAATACGGTGGAGCAGTACAATGGTCAGAATTACCTTACAGCTGTTCTCAAAAAATGCATCATTTTCCCTCAGAAGTCAGGGAAACTCACGATCAGCTCCGGTAAATACGACCTTACCGTTCAGCAGATCGAACGTG
>URZG01000067.1 GCA_900552325.1 uncultured Porphyromonadaceae bacterium
AGCGCTTCCTGAGCTTCTTCCTCAAGAGCCCGATGCACGACTACACCAAGGGTGAGGTGCCCGTGAACCATCTGTTCCAGCAGTATGTTATGCTCAAGAACGCTATCCGCGAAATGGGCGGCTATCCTGCTGACGAAACTATCGACTGACCGACAACCCTAACGTTGATATAATACTACAGGCCCGGCTGCCGCTTACGCGGTGCCGGGCCTGTAACGCTTATTAAATTTCCGATACTATACATGAAAAACTTTTATGCCGCGCTGGCGGCCATACTGATGATGTGGCTGTGCGCACCTGGGTCTGTGGCACAGGTGGTGACTACGTCGCCCGAGGTGCTGACGCCCGACTCAAAAAACGTAGTGATAACTTTCCATGCCGACTGGGGCTCGCTGGGTCTGAAGGATCTTCCGGCCTCCGACGAGGTGTATGCCCACACCGGCGTGATAACCAACCTGTCAAAATCCGCCTCCGACTGGCGGTATGCGCCCGCGTGGGGCACAAACTCCGAGAAATATCAGCTGAAGCGCACCGGCGACAACCTCTACACGCTCACTATCGGCGATATGCGCGAGTATTACGGCATCACCGACCCTGACGAAAAGATCGAGCGCCTGGCGTTCGTGTTCCGCAACAAGACCGGTTCCCGCGAAGGGAAGACAGTGGCCTGGGGCGATATTCTGGTAACTCTCCTTCCCTCGGAGTTCCCCGAAAGCGAACTCGTCGACATCCCCGGCGGGGTGCCCCGTCAGGGGGTGACGGCCAACCCCGACGGCTCGGCCACATTCTGCCTCTGCGCAACGGGGAAGGACAATGTGCTCCTGATAGGTTCGTGGAACGATTATGCCCTGGTGCCGGAGCAGGTGATGCACTACGACGTCTACGACGGACAGCTCTACTACTGGCTGACAATTCCCGGCGTGGCCGACGGCAAGGACTACATCTACTATTACATGATGGATCAGCAGACTTCGGTGGGCGATCCTTACGCACGCCTGGTGGTGACTCCCGACGACGCCTCCATACCCTCGTGGGTGTTCCCCGACCGTCCGGAATACCCTGCCTCCAAAGTTCCGGGCGTCCATGCCGCGGTCTACAACTCCAATGCCGACAATTACGACTGGAAGGTGAAGGACTTCAAGGGTGTGCCGCAGTCGGAACTGATAATCTACGAGCTGCTGCTGCGTGACTTCACCGGCGACGAGGGTGCCTCGAAGGGGAACGGCAACATCTACGGCGCCATCGCCCGGCTCGGCTACCTCAAGGAGCTGGGGGTCAACGCCATCGAGCTTATGCCGATAATGGAGTTCAACGGCAACCAGTCGTGGGGCTACAACACCAATTTCTATTTCGCTCCCGACAAGGCATACGGTTCGCCCGACGACTACCGTATGCTGATAGACCGCGCCCACGAGATGGGTATGGCGGTCATCCTCGATATCGTTTTCAACCAGGCCGACGGCCAGCATCCCTGGTGGGGGATGTACAATATCGCCGAAAATCAGCGTTTCAACGGCTCGGCGCCCCACGCCTATTCGGTGCTCAACGACTGGCATCAGGGCGATCCGATGGTGCAGCAACAGTTCGAGGACTGTCTGCGCTACTGGCTGACTGCCTACAAGGTCGACGGCTTCCGCTTCGACCTTGTGAAAGGACTCGGCGACAACAACTCCTACGGCAACACATACAATCCGGAGACCAACACCTTCGGCACACCCAATGACGCCAAGACTAACGCCTACAACGCCACCCGTGTGGCCCGCATGAAAGCGCTCCACGCCGCCATGAAGGAGGTCAACCCCGACGCATATTTCATTAACGAGAACCTCGCCACCGCACAGGAGGAGAACGAGATGGCACAGGACGGCGAGATCAACTGGGCCAACATAAACAACGCCGCCTGTCAGTTCGCGATGGGTTACGCCTCGGAGTCCTCCCTCAGCCGGTTCTATGCCCCCTCCGACCAGCGCACGTGGGGATCCACGGTGAGCTATGCCGTAAGCCACGACGAGGAGCGTCCCGCCTACAAGCAGAGCAAATGGGGCGTCGCCGGCGTGAAAGGAAATGCCGAAATGAGTTGCCGTCGCCTGGGGTCGCTTGCCGCCCAGATGCTCCTTACCCCCGGCGCGCACATGATATGGCAGTTCGAGGAATTCGGCGCCGACCAGACGACCAAAAATTCCTCCGGCAACGACACCGGCAACAAACGCGTGGTGTGGAGCTATCTCGACAAGGAGCCCAACCGCGCCCTCTTCCAAAGCTACAAGGAGCTGCTGGCCATCCGCAATTCCGCGCCCGAACTCTTCCGCGAAGGGGTGCAGACATCGGTAAGCCTGGCGTCCACCTCCGGTCCGCGCACCCTCTCGCTGGTGAGCGGCAACAAGGCGGTCTATCTCTTCGTCAATCCCACCGTCGACACCGAGCTTTCCTGCGCTACCGGCATTGACCTTACCGGCAGCGGCTACCATCTGCTGAGCGCGTCGGAGGGTATGGTGCCCGCTCTTACCTCCTCGACTGTTACGTTGCCCGGGGGCGCATACGCCGTCTACGGCACCACCAACGTTACGGGCATAGATGACGTGGAGGCTGAGATCCCGGCCTACGCCGTTACAGTGGAGGGGAACGACATCGTCGTACTCGGCGACTATACCACAGCCGAAGCCTATACCCCTGCCGGCGTGCGTGTGCCGATGACCGGCGTGGCTCCCGGCATCTATGTGGTAGTGGTCGACGGCCGCCCCGGCAAGGTGCTCGTGCGGTGATCCGTACTTCTGGCAGACATCGTCCCTTCGATGTGAGATCGGCGAGAAGGTTATAAACAAAGACGCCGTGTCGGAATTCATGAGTCCAGACATGGCGTCTTTCCGTTCCTGTAAAATCCGGCGCACGCATCCAGTGCATGGCTGCCGGCCGTTTTTATTTGGTAAAGTTATAATAAAACCTTAAATTTGTACTGAAACTGAGATATATCTTACTTCATTACCTTAGACATGAAAAAAAGACTTATGTGCGGCCTGGTCGCATGCGGCTTGTGCGTGATGTACGCTGCCGCTGCCGGCGACCCGGCAACGATCGTATCGGATCCTTCACCGATCAAGAAGGACAATGGATTCACAGTCACCATCACTCTTGACAAGGATTACGGGTCGACGGATGTGTGTTGTTACACCTGGGCTGTGTGCGGAGGCAAGAATGTGGAGGTTGCCACGTGGGATGATGTTCCTTCCACTCCGAAACTGAAGATGAGCGGCAGCGGGGGCGTGTACACCCTTTCCGTCGACAACATCAAGAGTTTCTACGGCCTTACCGATGCTCAGGAGGCCATGTTGGAGAAACTCGGCTTCATCGCCCGTCAGGGAGGGAGTCAGACACAGGACTGCTTCGTGGAAGTGGTGTCGCCGGTTTACTCCGGAGGAGAAGGCACGCCATCGGACCCCTATCAGATATCGACTGCCGCCGATCTTTCACGGCTCTCCGCGACTCCGGCCGACTGGGGAGCGTCGTTCGTTCTGACAGCGGATATCACCGGAGTGGGCGATTTCGCCGGCATCGGCTCGATGGAAAATCCGTTTACAGGAGACTTCGACGGCGGCCGCCATACCGTTGAGGGAGTGAAGGTAGCCTCCACAGAGGGGGTAGGGAGCGCCACGGGCTTTTTCAACGCTCTCGGCGGCAATGCCTCTGTGCATGACCTCGGACTGAAGCATGTCACCGTGTCGGGGGCGACTTTCTGCGGCGCCCTGGCCGGATATGTGGCCTCCGGGACGATTGAGCGGTGTTATACCTCGGGTGTAGTCAACGGAAACTCGATATGTATCGGCGGTTTCGCCGGACAGAACTGCGGTACAATCTCCGACTGCTATTCCACGGCAAACGTCATATCCCACGGCGATTATGCCGCAGGGGGGCTGGTGGGGAAGAACACCGGGACCGTGCAGCGCACATACGCCTCGGGCGATGTCACCGGCCATAATTACGTGGGAGCCGTGGTGGGCGCCAACTACGGCACAGTGCTGCGTTCGGTAGCCATGAACCTCCATATTGTATCATCGGCCGGGGCGGCTTATGCCGGACGTTTCGGTGGCAACAACAATGCCGAGAACACGGTGACTGAATCCGCCCGCGCGGCAATGCGCGCGTCGGCTCCGGCACTCGATCTTACATCCGACACGAATCTCTCCTGGTCGGGTATGACACATTCGCAGGAGGAATGGGGTGACGCAGCCCATCACGGGGTGACAGCCGACCAGCTTCTCGGCGACAAAGCTACATATTCCGAAACTTTGGGCTGGGATTTCGGCGACACCTGGACATGGGTAGGCAACGAGAGATCGACCGCCTCCTTGTCAGACGCGGACAAGCGCTACCCCGTACTGGCCGGAATCGAAGGCCAGGATGCCCCCGGGTCGGCGGCTTTCTACGAGATGACTGCCATAGAAGTTATCGGAGCCGATACCGCGTGCGGTATCGAAGTGTTCCCCACTCTTGTGGAAAACACGATTTCTGTAAGCGCTCCCGCGGCGATAGCCGCCCTTCATGTATCGGCGATGAACGGCGCAGCAGTCGTTAGCGCCAAGGGCAACGGCTCGCGGCGGATGGAGCTGGATATGTCGGAACTCACTCCGGGAGTGTACTTCCTGTCTGTAACCGCAGCCGACGGCTCACACGCCACAGTAAAACTTGTGAAGAAATAACAGATCCTCACCAATCATTATCGTTACAATCATGAAAATCAATAATATGATGCGCCGTCTTGGCGGTGCGGTGGCCGGACTGCTACTTCTTCCGGCAATGATGTGGGCCGATTCGGCCGCGCTTACTACCCTGGAAATACGCGCCGGAGGCCAAAATCTGCTGTCAGGTTTCGGGAGCGGTACTAACGACTATACATTGAGACTGGACCGCCCCGAGGTGGTGACACTCTCGGCAGTACCTGAATCCGGAACAGCCACAGTTAGTCTTGTCGCCAACGGGCAACCCCTTACCAATCATTCCGTGGCACGTCTCAAAGCCGGCGACAACACGGTGGTATGCACCGTTACCGACGGTGCTCTTTCATCCACTTACACCGTAGGCATAAATGCCGAGCAGCCCCACCGCACCCTCTACTTCAAGAGCGGATGGAGCGCGCAGCCATACGTGTATATCTACACCGAGTCGCCTAAGAATGAGTTTACCGGGACGTGGCCCGGAACCACAATGTCGAAGTACGACAGCACGTGGTACACCTGCACTCTTGATGACAACGCCGGCAAGGACGCCATGGTGATCTTCAACACCGGTAACGGCGGTGCCGACCGCTACCCCGCCAACCAGCAGCCCGGCGTAAAGCTCGACTTCGACGGCAACGAGGGATGGTATGTGCTTGACGAGCACAAATTCTATACCTCCAACCCCGACGGCCCGCGCAAACCCGAAATTACGGTAAGCCCCATCGGAGGCAAGGTGAAGGGCACACGCAAGATTCAGATCTCTTTCTTGTATGAACCGACTGAGGTTTCGGGCACTTTCGCCGGCAAGACGATCAGCGGCCTGACAACATCGGGCGCCACCGTGACCGTGAGCGACTATCTCGCCGACGGCGCAGAAGGTACCCTCTCCGTCACCGCCACAAACGCACAGGGCACCGCCACCCGCGATGACTCCACGCCCGTGGTAACCCTCACCGGCGACACCCGTGAACTCTCCATCTATCAAGTGATGGTAGGCTCCTTCCAGCACGGAGAGGGTGGCGCTTCGGGCTACACCGACATGTGGGGCCCCGAGGGGCACCGCAAGGACGGCAACCTCCGCGGCATCATCAACTCGCTCGACTATATTCAGGAACTCGGTATGAACGCCATCTGGATGACTCCGATTTTCGACTCCACAAACGGTTCGGGCGGCGAGAAACTTCAGGCCACCGGCTATTTCGCCAACGATTATTTCAATATCGATCCCAAGTTCGGCACCAAGGATGAGTTCCGCGAGCTGGTCACCGAGGCGCATAACCGCGGGATGTACATAATCCTTGACGGCGTGTTCGGCCATCATGGCGGCACCCCGGCGCCTTCCCCTTCGGGAAAGACTATCGACAACAAGACCGCGCAGAATGTGCGCGGCACCGATGCCGGCAACATCGCCTATCCCGGCTCACTTGACTTCTTCAAGGAAGTGCTCCGCTACTGGATGGAAGAGTACGAGGTCGACGGCTGGCGCCTCGACCAGTGCTACCAGGTATATCAGGGTGGCCATAACTACTGGGCAGATCTTCGTCAGGAGGTGGAAGCCGTCTGCAATGAGCGTAAGGCCCGCGGCGAGCAGTGGGGCACCCTCGGCTACATGGTAGGCGAGGATTGGACCGGAGCCTCAAGTATTACCGTTACACAGCAGGACGGCCTCAAGAGTGTGATGGACTTCGACGGCAAGGACAACCTCGTAGGGCTTCGCGCTGGTGTGGGATCAATCGGTTGGTTCCTCTCGAATGATGCTGCTGCCCGCGGTTACAAAGATGCCGGAGTTAATCCCACGATCTTCCTCAGTAACCACGATACAGCCCGCGTGGGCGACAACACCGCCTGCGACATCAACACCGAGTCGGGCGTGAAACAGCTGATGACGCGCCATGCCGCCGTGGCATGTTACAGCGGCCCGGCCATCAACTACTATGGCGATGAGATCGGCGACAAGTCGGGCAACGGCAATGCCGACAACAAGGCGCGCACCTCAGGGCGCCTCACCGGCTTCAACGCCAACGAGCAGCGCCTCCACGACTATGTTGCTCAGGTGTTCAATATCCGCAAGAACAATCCCGCCATGTGGCGCGGCACCGTCGACCGTCAGCAAGGCACGGGCTATGAGGTCATAACCAAGACCGATGCCGAGACAGGCAACAAGGTTGTCATTGTCTTCTCGGATGCCGACCGGAACGTGTCGATCGGCGGCACCGGCACCGACCTCATCAACGGCGGCACGGTCAGCGGCACCGTGTCGGTCAAGGAATGGGTGCCTGCCTTCATCCTCATGGACTGATACCGGAACCATAGAGACACCGCGCGTAGCGTCCGCGGTAAAAGCTTGAAATTCAGCTCTTATTCCGGACGCTCCGCGGAGCGTCCCTACAGTTGAGTGAATGTAACTCCGAGAAACTTACGCAACAACAGATCAAAACCGGAGTGTATCGCCTTGTACGATACACTCCGGTTTTGATTTCAGCGGCGGAGATCAGCGGGCTACGTCGGCCAGGGAGAAGGTGGCGGAGAGTTCGCGGGGCTCTTTTTTGCCGGAGAGGAGGTCGAACATGAAGTCGCGGATGCTTACTGCGTCAAGGGTGGCGGGGGTGCCGTCGGCCTTGGTGCCCAGGTCGTAGGTCTTGAGGAGCTGCGGGCCGAGGGCTGCGGCGGTGAGGAGGAAGTGATTCTGGAAACGGTCGGTGTCGACCATGTCGGCGGCGAGCACCTTGCCCACTACGGTGAAGGAGCGGAGGGTGCGCTGCATCTCTTCTGAGGAGAGGTTGGAGCGCACTTCGTCGGTTTCGAGATTCATGGGGATGCGGCCCGACTGGGCATCTTCGGTCACTCCGCGGTAAAGCGCGCCGAGATCGGCCAGAGAGAGGTTGAACATGCGGGTGTTGGCTGAGGCCTCCGGCGGCTCGATGGTGAAAGCGGAGGGGAGGAGGAGTTGCACGGTGCCGTCGAGTTTCACACGCGGGGTGTTGAACGTGCCCACGATGCAGTTGTTGATCTCGGCCTCCTGGGTGGCGAAGACGCCGCCGATAACCACGCAGTTCTCCAGGGTTATCTCGTCGGCATAGATGCTGCCGGCCACGTAGGCGTTGCGGAGCGCTACGGATTTGGCGTTGATGTCGGAGCAGAAGATCGGATAGCCGGCGTTGGCGCGTGACACCACGCTGCCTGCGGAGCCTACAGTCTTCCTGAACATGATGTCGCTTTTTACGTCGCCGGCGATATAGAGTTCGTTCTTGGCGAATACAGAGCCGCAGATCTCCACATCGGAGCCGCGCACTTCCACGCGCTGTCCGAATACGGCACCCTCCACAGTGGTGTTGCCGTCGAAGATTATGTTGCGGTTGAGCTCGGCGATTTTCTGGGGGAGTATGGCGCCGCGCACCAGGTTGTCCCGGAGAATAAGCTCGGTGGTGTCGAAACGCACCTCGGTAAGTTCTTTCTTATCTTTCATTGTGATTTGTCATGAAACGGGTTAATTGCCTGGAGCGGCGGTATCGGAGAGGTTGAAGAGACGGGCTGTGAGCTCGGCCACGCGGCGCGAGTGCTCGGAGGAGTCGGCCTGTATGGCGGCGGCCACTTCGGAGTTGAAGTAGTCGGAGATGATGCGTGCGTCCTCGGGGCTGACGGTGCTGTTGCATGCGTCGGCGGGGAGCTTTTCGGCGAGCTGCGCGGGGGTGATCCCCTGAAGCATGGGCGAGGCATAGACGTCGGTCTGTGCCATTCCCGGGCCGGTGGTGATGTCGGTCACGCAGAAGGGGGTGACGATGGTCTGCTGCTCGCCGCCAGGGCGCAGACAGCTGTTGAGGAGGCGGTCGGTGGAGTACTGCACGTCAAGGAACCGGCGTCCTTTCTCTATGGCGTTTACGGCCTGGCGTTTGGCCAGGGATGCGGAGATCTGGGCGTGTACGCGGGCGTTCTCGCCGGCCGAAATGGCGGCGGTGGATACGAGGCGTTCGGCTCCGGAGCCGATCTCGTCGGTCTGGCGTGTGATGCGGAACACCGGCTCGTCGATGGAGTGGATGCGGTTGTCGAGTTCCTTGTTGAGGTCATCGAAGATCTTGGAGTAGCGCGATGAGATGCGCTGGTAGTCCACGCCCATCTGGCGGCGTTTGTCGTTGCACCGTTTGGCCAGTTCGTTGAGCTGTACGAGCAGGGCGTCGGTGCGTGTGCGCAGCTCGGCGATCTGCTGGGAGATGTCGCTCTTTACGGTCCTGAAGAAGCCGGAGATGATGGTCTGCCCGATGGTGTGGGAGTTCTCGCGGATAGATTGCACCTGTGCGGCCTCGGTTGCGGCCACGGAACCGGTGAGGAGATCCACGCCTCCCTTCATCTTTTCCACGGATTCATCGAAGGGGTCGGTGTCCACCGTCACGTTGAAGTGGATAGTCTCGCGGGTGGAGCCGCTGTAGGACTTCGTGCCGCCTGACTGAGAGGCCGGATAGCTTACCGAGCCGGAATAGTTGACGGTGATAGTCTTGGAGAAATGTCTTGTATAACTCATTTTCCTGCGGTTTTAAAGGGTTTAAAACGTTTGGAAGGGGTGAGCTTCAAACATCTGTATGATGGTCTGCTGACGGCGCTGGTCAAGGCCGGAGGCGGCTACGATCTGACGGAACTGGTTGGCGACCTCGGGGTTGATTGCCGTGGTGTCGGTCCAGGGGAGTGCCCCTTGCCGGGCTTCCTGACTGAA
>URZG01000068.1 GCA_900552325.1 uncultured Porphyromonadaceae bacterium
AAGGTCGGCGTACTGCCTGACCTGACGGTATTCGGGCAGATGGTAGCGGTATTTGTCTATGATTATCTGTGCGAGCATGTCGGCTCCGGCATGGTTGCCGCCGATTACGGCGCGGGGAGATGCGGCCTGATATATACGGGGGTTGGGGACGTTTTTGTCTGCCTTGGCCCTCAGCAGCGGACGCTCGATAACCTCCACCCAGACCTTGGGCGGCTCCCGGTGGAGTATCCGGGTGATATCCTTTCCGATTATATCACATTCATCGGCATTTACGCCCTCGGGCATAAGCGTTGTCAGTCTTTCCTCAAGACCCGTATAGCGGTATTGCGACGGGCGCGACGGCGATTTTTTCACTGCGGCGCGGCGCCTGGCTCCCTCTTTTACGATTTCCTTCGCCATCTGTTCCACCTGCATGGCCTTTTCATTCATGGCCTGCTCGAACAGCTCGTCAAACAGGCCCGGCTGATCTTCCGGAACCTGCGAGGCCAGACGGTCGGATTTTACGCCGTAAAGAAGACGCTCAAGATAAGCGATGCGCTCGTCTTTCCGCCGGTTCTGCTCTCTCAAAAGAGAGACTTCCGTCAGTAATTCATCATATGTCGGAGCTCCTTTCACACCACTAAATTACAAAATATTAGCGGCATAGCCAACTTTTCAGGGAGTTTTTTTTGCGCTTTCACCTCATTGTTTGAGTCGACGGCAGCCGTCAACTCAAACCGCCGTCTGCGGGCCACTTTCGGAGAGATTCCCTCCATCAGCAGCACAAGTTCGTCCCAGCGCATCGAACGGAACCCGATGCCCTGACGCAGAAATATGCGGGGGTGGAATCGCCCCTGTTCCAGACGCTTGTAATACATCGTATATCCGCCGCGTTCCCAATGCAGCAGCTTCATTATTTTGCGGCTCTTCCCTACAAATATGTAAACATCTCCGTTGGTCGGGTCAAGTCCGACTCCGCGCACTTGGCCGCACATCCCGTTTATTCCGATGCGCATGTCCGTCGGATTCTGCGACATAACTATGCGGTTGTTTTCATTCAAATTAAACATGGTGTTTTTGATTGTAAAGTTCGCTATCAAAAACACCATGTAAAAGTCGGCTTTATTCGGATGGTTGCTGAAAAAGTATATTTCGGAATGTTACGGAGGTATTTTCCTTCTGATGTAATTCTGTAGAGCTGCAGAATTGTGGAGGGAATATAATAAACAAAAGGGTGTATCGGAATTCCGATACACCCTTTTATTAGTGGTATTGCCTGTGTCGGGTTCAATAGGCGTGTCCTTTCGTGCGTTTGCTGCCATAGCCATAGCCGTATCCGTAACCATAGCCATATCCGAAATTCGAACGGATTCCGACGATGGAGGAATTGTCAGTACCGTTGAGCACGATGGCCATGTTATGATAGCGCTGGTTGTCGTAGAATTGCTGGATATATGGGAGCATTTCGCGTTCCAACAGGCCGCTTCGGATAATGAAGAGAGTGAGGTCTACGTGGCGATTGATAATTTTGGTGTCTGCGATTACTTCTACCGGTGGGCAGTCAATCAACACGTAGTCATATTCTTCGCGCAACTGATCAAGCAGGGCCTTGAGACGAGGCGAGTACAAGAGCTCGGCCGGGTTTGGCGGGATTGCACCTACGGGAATGACATCGAAATGGAATTTCTCAGTATGTTCCCCGGGTTTGTTGTCCTCGACTTTATGCGATACAACCAGATCTTTGACGGAGGCATGACCTGAAAGATACGATGTTACGCCTACGGTGGTGTCTGTGATGGTTTTGGAAAGTGAGGCTTTGCGGAGGTCAAGGTCGACGATGATGACTTTCTTGTTCTTTATGGCGAGTACGGCGGCGAGATTCATGCTGATGAATGTTTTGCCGGAGCCCGGATTAGCTGAAGTGAGGCCGATTACATGCCCTTTGCCGCTTTCGCCGTCGGTCATCATCTCGAGATTTGTGCGTATAACTCGGAAGGCTTCGTTTATCACGTTGCCTGATCCGCGTTTTACCATGACGATTCGCTTGCTGAGTTCATCCTCATGAGGTTTGCGGAGACGCTGGAGACCGCGGCGGCGCTTGAACCCGAGGGGTATCTCGCCGAGGAACGGTACCGTGAGGCTTTCGATATCCTTGCGGCCGCGTACTTTGGTGTTGAACATCTCGGCCAGATATACTCCAGCAGATGGGATTGCAAGACCTATCAGGAGATACAACATCATGATTTTCTGCTCAGTGGGAGCGATCTTGCCTCCGCGCGAGGGGGGCGCGATGAGGCGCGAATTATAGGCGGTGAAAGCCTGCGAGAGTTCATTTTCCTCACGTTTCTGAAGGAGGTAAAGGTAGAGATTCTCCTTGACTTTCTGCTGGCGCTCTACCGACAGGAGGTAACGTGCCTGTGTAGGATTTGCGGCCAGCTGCGACGAAGCGGCTGCCTGCGATGACTGCGCCATCTGCACGGAGGAGTTGAGGAGGACGATGTAGTTGTCGATCGAGGTGAGGATCGCCTCACGTGTGCCGGCAAGCTGATTGTCGATATCCACTACCAGAGGGTTCGAGGCCGAGGAGTTGCTTACCATCTGGTTTCGTTTGAGCAACAGGTTGTTGTAGGCTGTGATCTGGCCTTCGATAGACAGGTTCTCGAGACCGGAATTGGCCGGGAGTACATTGAATGAGTTCGCAGAATTGGAGAGGTAGTTGCGGATATAGCGGGCCATCCCCAGGCGGTTGTTGAGCTTGAGCACCTCGTCGGATGCCGATGTGGCTCGCTGGAAATATAGGGATGAAGCCTGGTCTACGTCGGGGAGACGGTGAGATGATTTATATGAAGAGATGTCGGAATCAACATTGCCGAGATCGTTTTCGATGACAGCGAGGCGTTCCTTGATGAATTCGGATGTGGAAATGGAGATACGGTTTTTGTCGCGGATCCAATTCTCGTTATAAACTTCTATGAGTGTGTTGAGGAAGTCGATTGTGCGATCAGAGGATACATCGTTGAATGATAGCTCGATAACCGAGCAGTCATCGGCTTTGCGTGCGGATAGTTTACCAACGTATTTTCCTGTGGCCGATCCAATGGATTGTTTGGATACGTAAATGACCATATCATCCTCCAGTCCACCGGCCGGGGGGGCATAAGATGCGTTGGGGGCTATCGTGAGTTTCCCGATGGGCGACTGGATGGTCTGTATCTTGTTGATGGAGCTGACCTTTATGGTCTTTCCGGCATTGGCTTCATCGGCCGGGCTGAAATCGGATAACGACAGTGATCCGTCTTTATGCAGCGTGGCTGTGAGGGACGCTACGTTGTCGTCAGTGATGTCGTTAAATGTTATTGACACCGGCAGGGACGATCCGTAGATCGTGGGATTGTAAAGGCGTCCGGGGATGGTGTAGTTTACCATCAGATTGAGACGCTTTACTACCTCGCTTATCGTGGGTGACGATTTTATGGTTAGTATTTCGTTCTTTATATTGGTGTTGGTCTTGAGAAGTCCCATATCGGAGAACGCTCCGCTTACATCGCCTCCGGAGTTATTGTCGTCCTTGAGAAGCAACTGCGCGGATGATGTGTATACGGGTTCGGTCTTTTTTATCTGGTAAATACCCAGGGCACCGAAAATGAACAGAGAAATCACGAACCAGTACCAGCGCGACAGCACTGCGTACAGGAGATTTTTAAGGTTGAGGCCGTTTTGCTGGGTTTCTGCCTTAAAGTTTTCGTTATCTTGCACGGTTGTAGAAAGTTAAATTTTACTGAAATTGGCCGTTATTTTACCACGAGCAGCACGATGGATGTGGTGAATGAAACTATGGAGATCCAGAACGACGGGGTGAGGAAAGAGTTCCCGTTGGCCGTGCGTGTGCGTTTGCGCGTGTCGGTGGGCTCCACATAGATTATATCATTCTGCTGCAGGTAGTATACGGGAGAGGTAAGAGTGCTCTGAGCATCAGTGAGATCCACTTTGTATGCTACCTGTCGTCCGTTCTCGTTGCGCAGAACTTTCACGTCGGTGCGGCGTCCCTGTATCGTAAGGTCGCCGGCATCAGCGATAGCATCTATAATAGTGTATCGGTCTTTGTCGAAAGTCACTCGTCCGGGGCTCGATACGTCGCCGAGCACTGTGACGGAGTGGTTGAGGAAGTCAACGTTGACAATCGGATCTTTCACGAGGTTGCGCTTTTTCAGTTCATCCTGGATATATTCGGATATCTGCGAGCGTTTCATGCCTCCGATATGCAGAGTGCCGAGTACAGGGAACTGTATGTCGCCGAACGCATCAACTACGTATGACGAAACGTTGTCGGAGCCTGATGTGGTGGTGGAAGTTGCTCCCGGGCTGTTGCGCAGGGATGGGGAATGTAGGTTGAAAAGCGAGGCCAGTGCCGGATCCTTGGAGCTAACAAGGATACTGAGCCTGTCGTCCGGCATTACTTTTATGTCGGATGGCGGGGCGGTCTCTATGATTGTACCTTCATCGAAATCCTGGAAATATGTGACGTCTTTCGGTGCTTTGCACGACTGGATTCCCAATACGGCGAAAGCGATTATTATCAACGAGAAAAGGTTGTTGGGGCGCATGAAACTTATCTGATGACGTTCTGTTTTGCCCGGAGTCGGACGTACTCGGAGCATGTGATTAATAAAAGTGTGCCTTAGAAATACCACGCCGTACGTGGCGCGATAATTCGTGCGCAAAGGTACGAAAAAATCTTGTTATCGACAAATCAGAATTTTGATCTCTTTGTATGCTTCCATAGCTGGATATTGCTTTTATGAAACTGTCGTCATGTGGCGGACGCCGTCGGGATGCCTGAGGCGATGTATCAGAAGGCGGAGGCTTTAAGCGTAAGTCCTGTTTTCTCAGATAATCCGAAAAGGAGATTCATGCAGTGCACGGCATTGCCGGCCCCACCCTTGAGGAGATTGTCCATTGCCGAGATTATTCTCAGTGGAGTATGGCCTTGGGTGGATGATGAGAGGGGCTCCGGAGTCATGGTGCCGAGGTCATCGGGCGAAGAAGGATCGGTTACGTATAAGAGGCATTTATTTGTGTTTGCTACCTCTGTTGCTTCCGGGCGTCGTGTTATGAGATACGTGAAAGAGTGGTCGGAATATGCGTCATCGATAAGTCTGCGGGTCTGTTCGACCGATACTTGAGCTGAAATATCAATAGTGGCTTCTATACCTCTTGCTGCGGGTGATCGCTTTATGCGAAGATTTATTTCTCCGCTGAAAGACGGGTGAAATGTCCTGATCCAGGCGGCTACCTCCCGGCTTATCGTTTCGGCGTCGGAGCGGTAGTCTGCGGGTGCAACGGGGTCAAAACGGGTGGATAGAGCCGGTGAAACTGCCATTGACTGCGATTCCAGTATGAAATTCTCGGTAGAAGCGATTTCAAGTGTGGCATCGATGCGCTGTGGCAATACGGCGCCTTTGAGAAGCGGGAAAAGAGTCAGCTCTATCGCCATCGCTCCGGCTGATGGTATGGCACACATCGTGGCGCCGCGCACAAGAGCCTTGCGGTTGGCTTCAGGGAGCCCGTAAACCATAAAGTTGTTGTCGCCGCGATATTTCCCGGTCAGATCGATGATGCGTATGGGGGTCTCCGGGTGTTCGGAATTGTATGGCGCGATCGCGCCGAAGAAGAATTCTGCCTCCCAAGGTTCTCCGCAGAGAAACACCATATTTACCTTATTGATGAGGTCATCAGATAGCGAAGCGGAGAAATTCAGCGCCGTATCTCCTTCCAGGCCGCGGTGTATGTCTGTAAGCCTGCGTCCGGCAGCGTTTTCGGATATTACTGCCAGCAGGTTTACATCAGGGTGGTTTATCAGTATTCGTATTAGTTCTCCGGCGGCGATTGTTTCGCCGCTCGTGATGGCTGCGTTTATCATAATCAAGTTGAATGGCGGCTGCGGTTGGATATATTTGTTCCCGCTTCAGCGCAAATTTACGAAAAATCCGCAAACTTAGCAAATATGCCGTAAGGTACATTCCCGAGGGATTGAATATAAAGATTAAGTGAGAATTTTTTTGTCGGAATAATATGGTGAATTTTAGAGTGATAAATAAAATGTGGTTAATTTTGTCAAAAAAAGTGGCTTTAAAATTTGCATGATTCACCGAAAGGTCGTAACTTTGCATCGCTTTTGAAAACCAAGCCACCTGCTCAAAGGAGCAATAAGGTAGGCGAGGCTCCTTAAAAGGATCTCGGGGTGTAGCTCAGTTGGTTAGAGTACGCGTCTGGGGGGCGTGAGGTCGCTAGTTCGAGTCTAGTCACCCCGACAAAAGCAAAGGAGATGTGTCAGCAGTGCTGGTACATCTCCTTTTTTTAGTAAGTATTTTTTTAATAGGGTATAACGGTGTCAAGGCGGTTTATTTTACGGGTGAATCGAGTGGGGACGGGCGGTCGGAATGTCCAGGCACGGTGCGACGGGGGGCTGTCGAACTCCTTTTTCTTGAGTCGGTCCGCTTTTGTCGGCGATCTGTATGTTTGTGTTCCTTGTCGGAGGCTGCGGCTTGGGATTCATCGGGGGCTGTTGGCGCCGGGCTCTTGGCGGTATCGCATGTCTGAGTCAGGGAATCTTCCGGAAATAATACAAAATCATGACCTTTGTGGCCGATAGATGCTGACGGCGAGAAGAGCCATATCAGCAGCATGGCAATCAGTAATATAGCTGCAAGGGCTATTGTGCCCCGTATTTCCCGGTCGGAGATTTTCACAGTCGAAGGGTTTGGAGTCTGTTACCAGAGGTTGAAACGATAACCTACCGAAATCTCACCGTTGAGATTATTGGTTATGAGGGTATGTTCCTTGTCGTAGATAAGTCCCGTGTCGGCGTTGCCTACGATTCCGAAAAACCATCTTTTCTTATGATTGTAGATGATCGAAGCACGTGCTCTGTTTCCCATGGCGAACGTTGTGCGGGTCGGGGTAGGGGTGTTGGTGTTGATGTAGCCTGTGCGTATGCCGAATGTCGGAGCTTCGGAAATTCCGAATACCCACCCGGGATGGAATACCCAGTTGTAGGCATAACCTATTTTCAAGGCATAATTTTTGTTTTTTACCTGATAATGATACCCCCATGATTCGGGTTTGCCAGGCGCGAATTGTTCGGCAAATTCTGTGAAGTCGAATTTATAATTCTGGCCCCAGAACGACAGTCCGGCATATAGGGAGCCTGAACTTTTCCGCTGTATTTTCGAATAAGCGAAAGCTGCAGCCTGAGAATAGTGTTTATGATTGAAGAAATAATACAGATCCACACCCCACAGGCGTGTGTCTATGCCGGAGAAGGGGATGTTTACACTCTTGCTGTTCGATGACGTGCCGATTCTTTTGATTGTGGTGCCAACATCATTGGTGATCCAATAGCAGTCGGCGGCGAACAGTGAGCAGTTGAACTGGAAATTGAATTTTTTACGCGACTGGCTTGATCCGTTGAAAAGCGTCCCGAAGTTAAGGTCATAACCCACCGATACAGCCATGTATGTCAGATAAAAACCGAGGGAAGTGCTCGGCTTTGACAGCATCTCCATGCGGTAGCCGTTGTCGAACCGGAAATTGTAGTTGTCTGTCCACGATTCTACGCGAGTCTTTACATTGAAGAGCTTGCCTGATCCTTCCACATAGGTGGAGTCATAGGAGTTGAAGAAGTTGGCTCCCCACCGGTAGGTGTTAATGCAGAAACGCGGGAATCTGCCCCATTCGGCAATGGAATCAAGCGCGAGGGAGAATCCTGAAGCCTTTCCTGGAAATGCAAGGAAGCACAGACAGAAAACCACAGGCAGCAATATGCGCCTGCCCACCGGCAGTCTTGTTCGGCCGGTTTTGACGCCCCGGTGCGTGTATGTTGCTGATATGATCCTTTCTGACATTCCTGGCGTTGTGTTAGCTGACAGACGTCGTGGCTGAAAACCCGGCTGCAAAGTTACACTTTTTTTCGGGGTAAAGCAATAGGCGCGTCAGGTCATTGATGGCCTGATGCGCCTATTGTTTTGTCGTTAAAGGAACTTGATTCCTTATTTGAGAACTATCTTGCGGGTAACCTTGCCGCCTTCGGTGTCAGCGGTAAGGATGTAGATGCCGTCAGCGAGGCCGGATGCGTCCATGTTGGCTGTGGTGCCCTGTGCAACCGAGTTGAGAACGGCCGAGCCCTGCAGGTTGAAGAGCTGTACGGAGTAATTCTCCACGCCGGGAATAATCACGGTGAGCTCCTTGCCGGAAAGGGTGTACATCATGTTCTTATCGACCTGATCGGCGATAGTGCCTTTGATGGAGGTGTTGAGGGCGGCCTCGATGCCCTTGAGGGCGTTGATCTTGCCTGCGCCGAAACGTTTGATCTCCTCGGGGGTGCTGGTCATCGGGTCGGATGTGGTCTTGATGATGTTCTGCACGTCTGAAATAGTGAGGTTGGGGTTGGCCTCAAGCCAGAGAGCGATCACGCCGGCTGCGAACGGGGTGGCCATCGATGTGCCCTGCATGGGATAATATGCATTCTTGCGGTTGAACGATTCGGAGTAAGCGCAAATGCGGTCCTTGGCCATTCCGGCTTCGTCGAAGTAGTACTGCGAGTAAGCCGAAACGATCTGGGCGCCGGGTGCTGCCACGTGGGGAAGCTGACGGCCGTCGCCGGTCTCGCCGTAGGAAGAGAATGATGCGATTGCTCCCTGTACACCGCCGCCGTTATAGGAGCCGGTTCCGATGTAGGGCGCTGATGTGCGGGATACCCATGCGCCTACCGATACCATGTTGAAACCGCAGCCGAAGCCGTTGATTGAGCCTTCAGGAGTGCCGTCGCGGTAGCCGCTGATGCCGTTGCTGGTAAAATAAGCCTGCTGCTGCGAGTTGAAGGGGGTGTTGATGTAGGCGTAGCATTTGTGTTTCTGAGCCCCCTTGATATTGACGCCGAAGTCTACGAACGATGCGCTGCCTTTGAATTGCATGGTGTTCGACAGTGTGACGTAATATCTGCCGGTCACAGGGTCAACGCCGCAGGATGCGGATACGGAGCTGCCGGAGGTGAATACTTCGGCGAATTTGCTGGATTCGCTGCCGTTCCAGCTGGATGAACCGGTGGAAAGAAGTTTTGAATCTACGATTTCATTCGTACGTTTGTCATACAGTACCAGTGTACACTCTAACGGGGTGTTGTCATCGCCCCAGAACTCGGCATTGTACGAAATGGAGCGGTCGCCGTACTGAGGAGAGATGAATGTTCTGAGATACTGCGTGTTGCCGAAACCGAAAGTGTGCTGGATAGCCATGTTCTCTTCGCCTTCGTTGCCTGCTGCGATACAGATTATTGCGTCTTTTCCCAGACGGTCCATGAGTTTCGATACCGTTGAATTCGGGTCGTGTGAACCGGAGTTGCCGCCCAGCGAAAGGTTGACTACGGCGGGCTTGCCC
>URZG01000069.1 GCA_900552325.1 uncultured Porphyromonadaceae bacterium
TCCCTACAGTGTGGCGTCCTCGAGGTGCCTATTTTCCTTTCTGACCCCTGTTTGCAAGCTAAAAAGCCCTGCTTGCAGGGCTTTTTATGTTAAAGCAAAGTTAAAGAATGTTAAAAAGGGGGGGGTAATTCAAACATTTTGTATTTTTGTGTGCTATTGGGCTGGTGTTCCTCGACATCCAGATGCCCGGCACGAGCGGCATAGAGTTCGCACGGCGCATAGCCGCCGGTACTCTGGTGATATTCACCACGGCCTACGCCGAATACGCCCTCGACAGCTACGAGGTGGAGGCCGTGGACTATCTGATGAAACCGATCGACCCGCAGCGCTTTGCCCGTGCCGTCGACAGGGCCGCGGCCTGCCACCGCATGCTGACCGCCGCCGCGCCCGAACCGGCCGAAGCCCGGACGGCGGCCGACTGCATCATAGTGAAAGCCGACCGCCGCTTTGTGAGGATCCGTCCCGACGGTATCCGTTATGTGGAGGGGCTGAAAGATTATGTGATAGTGCACATGGAGGAGCGCCGCATTGTCACCCGCATGACAATCAAGGAGCTGCTCGATCTCCTGCCGCCGGGGCAGTTTCTTCGGGTCAGCCGCTCGTTCGTGGTGAACCGCCGCTTCGTCGACGCTTTCGACAACCGCGACGTCATTGTCTGCGGCACCGAGATCGCCATCGGCGCCACCTACCGCGACGCCGTCCTGGCCTCCCTCCTCACCTGAACCCTGCAGTAATAACGGGAACAGCGGCGGATAGTTAAAATCCGCGAGGAATTAGGTGAAAATGAAAATAATCAGTTAAATTTGCATGAAAATCCCCCCTGATTCCCATATTCTGTTTTCTAATCGTTTACTTGCGGAGACTCATAATCATAATACTTTCGGGCATTATCTCTTACTATGCCGCCGCAGCCGCTCCCGCCGAGCGGGCGGACTCTTTGTATGCCAGTGCGGTGGAGAAAAACCGCAACGGCGAGTTGGCCGGCGCCATGGACTGTCTTTTCGGGATAATCAGGATTGCGGAAACGCCGGATAGCGGCATCCCCGACGAGTTGATGTCGAGAACGCACCTGATGCTGGGCAATATCTATCTGGCGTATGGGGACAATATCAAGGCTGTCAGGCATTATGAGGCCGGAATGGCGCTCTCGGCCGACAAAGTGCAGAATGTGAAATTCGCCTACAACCTTTCTTTGGCCTACTGCCTTCTGGGGCAAGAGAAGGAGTCGCGTCATTATCACCGGCGGCTGCTTGACCTCGGCGCCAAGGAATTGCCCCTGTGGCAATACGACATAGTGACAAGTGCGGCATTTATCGAAAAATCGTTCGGCGACCGGGCGCGGAGCGTGGCGCTTTACCGCCGGGCTGTATTCCTTGCCGACAGTCTGGGGCTGTCGCCGCAGCAATATGCGGTAGCCCCTTTGAGCGAGATTGTGGAGTATTATGACCGGGAGAACGACCTTGATTCCCTCTACTACTGGCTCACCCGTTACGAGAAAGTAGCCGACGCGGGACTGCCGCACATCATGGCCGATTGCCAGCGCTCGTTCATGCAGTACTATATCAAAACCGGCGAGCGCGAGAAGGCTCTTGACTACAGCCGCCGTTACCTGCTGGCGATGGACTCGCTGGTGAACTACAACGGTTTTCTGCGTGTGTCGTCAAGGCAGGAACGTGAGCGCGAGACTGCGGCGGCCGCACAGATCCGGAACCTGGAATTTACCGTCTCGAAGCAGAAATTCATGCTGTTCGCTATTGTGGCGGTCCTTGTCTGCGTGGCCCTGGCATGGCTGGTGGCCAAGAAGATGCGGCGCAACATGCGGCAGCTTTTCGCCCGCAACCGGGAGCTGGCGATTCTCGAGGAGGAGATGACCCGCGGCAACAGTGCTTCCGCAGGGAGCAGCACCGAGGATGCCGAACCGGTCCGGGATGCCGGGGCTTCCGCCGGAGACTCCGCAGCCGGGCAGTGGGATGAACTGATGCGGCAGGTGCGGCGCCAGGTGAGTGACCCCCGCAATTTCTGCGACCCGGATTTCTCGATCAATGCACTTGCGGCGCTATGCAATTCCAACTCCAGGTACATATCCCAGGCAATCAACGAAACTACCGGCGATAATTTCCGGGCACTGGTCAACGGCTACCGTATCCGCGAGGCACGTTGGCGCCTTACCTCCGACTCCGGATTCGCTGACCTTACCATCCAGTCGGTCGGGGAGAGTGTCGGCTTCCGCTCTGCCTCGAATTTCATCAACGCATTCAAGAAAGTCACCGGCATGACCCCCTCCCTTTACCAGCGGATGGCCAAGGAAAAAGGTGAGTGATGATATTCCTGCAAATTCTCCCGGGCACTGCGGATGTTGAGGTCTGGATTTGCTTTCCCATTGCGAAACAGCAATATGGCTTATGAAATTTTTACTGATTCACGAATCGGTAAGAATTTCCGCGGCCGGCATTTGCATCGTTTGAGGAGTAGACCTATATTTGTGACCGTGAGCTGAATCTCCTACTTTGGTAACCATATTCATCGATTATGAAAATTCCCATAGCTTTACTTTTGTGCTCGCTCCCGGCAGTCGCCTTGACCGCGGTTACCCCCGACGGAGCTATGCTCCGCCATGCCACTGCGGCATTGGGCACCGCCACGTTGCACCGCGTCTGGGTGAGCGCCGACAGGTATGTGGGCGTATATAACCGCGACAACGGCGGTTTCGCCATCACTACCGCCGACGGGCTGGTGGGCTACAGCGACAGCGGCTCGTTCAGCGAGGCTGCCGCTCCGCCGGCGCTCCTTGAAATTCTGGATAATGTGCGGCCGGTGGCCGGTCAGCGAACCTCCCGCGCGGCTTTTACCCCGGTGGCGCCGTTGCTGGGATCCATCGCCTGGGACCAGACCGACCCCTACAATCTGCTGTGCCCGGTGTACTACGGCTCGCAGAGGTCGGCCACCGGGTGTGCCGCCACGGCTATGGCGCAGATCATGCGTTACTATTGCTGGCCTCCGAAAGGGGAGGGCTCACATTCTTATGAGCCGGAATTCTACCCTTCGATGGGGACTGTGTCGGTGGATTTCAGCCAAAGCGTCTATGACTGGGAGAAAATGACGCCGGTCTATACCTCATCTTCCACCGTGGAGGAACGGCAGGCTGTGGCGCGGCTGATGTATGATGCCGGAGTGGCCATTTCCATGAACTACGGTCCGGCCAGTGGCGCCATGAGTCAGGACTGGCCGGCGGCGCTTGTGGCGCATTTCGGTTATGACAGCGGAGTGGCGCTCCTTTACCGCGCATATTACGACCTTACGGAATGGGAAAACACCATCAGCGGGGAACTGGTGGCAGGGCGCCCGGTGTATGTTACCGGTTTTACCGATGCCGGGGGGCACGCCTTTGTGTTCGACGGCATCGATGCCTCGGGAATGGTGCATGTCAACTGGGGGTGGAGCGGCATGAGCAACGGATATTTCGACCTGTTATGGCTCTCACCCTCTACCCAGGGTACCGGAGGGAGCACCGGCGGTTTCAATAGCCGTCAGATGATTGTGACGCGCATACAGCCGGCCGTCGAGGGCACAGAACCCGCCGTATCGTTAATATCGGAGGAGGGGCTGACAGCGACTCCGCGACGCGGCGCGCTTGACGGCACATTTACCGTGCGCCTCAACGGAAAAATAGAGAATGTGGGGTGGCGCGAGTCTACGGTTGACTTCGGGCTGCTGCTTGCCGATGCCTCAGGTGCCCCGGTGCGTGAGATCGCCGGGACCTCCGGAGTGACGGTGACCACCTCCGCCGCGCACCGTAACCTGCTGTTCGGCGACGTGGAGTTCGGCGATCTCCCCGACGGCGAATACCGCCTTTATCCGGTGGCCCGCGCATCCGGTGGCCAACGGTGGGAGCGCATCCGCGACAAGGACCTCACCTTCCCGAATTATCTCAATGCTACGGTGGCCGGAGGCGAAATCACTTTCGCAGCCCCGGAAATGGCCAGTCTGCACGCATCTGTTCCCGAACTCGACGGCGCTCTCTACGCCGGAATGAAGGGACGCGCTACCGTCACGGTGACCAATTCCGGCGAGACGGAATACATGGGCGCGCTGGCCCTGGCGATATTCGATCCGGCTACCGGACGACGTCTCGCCACGGGCGAATCCTTCACCGGCGACATAATGCCCGGGGAAAGCCGCGAAATGGAGCTGTTCGCGAATTTTGACCTTGCCCCCGGAGAGTACCTTCTCGGAGTGGTCGAAAAGACCAATATCGCTGTTTCCGACAAAACGGAAGTGACGCTGCTCCCCGCCGCCGATCCGCAGGTGACGGCAGTGACGGCTCCGGACTTCGGCGACAATGATGCCGTGGACCCGATGGATGTGCATGCCGTGGCCGAAGTGGCGAGCTCCGAGGGGAGCGTGTTCTCGGGGCAGTTGTTCCTCTATATTTATGAGGCCGGTACATCCGAGACCCGCGGGTGCCTGGGCCCGGTATTCGTGCAGACTGCGGGCGCTGATGACGTGAAGACGGTGCGGTTTGCCGGCACTCTGGAGAATGTGCGTCCTGCCGAGGAGTTTGACGCCTGTCTTGTGGACGGCGAGACGTTCACTTACGTCACTCCGCGTGATGTGGCTGCCACACGCATACGGATCGCCGGGGAGGCCGGTATCGGTGAAATTCACGACGATGCCGCCACGGGAACTGCCCGTTACCTCTCCATCCAGGGCGTGCCTCTCAAGGACGCGCCGCAATACGGCCCGTATATTGAAATACGCGGCGGGAAGGCTTTTAAAGTATTCCGGCCTTGAGCCGCCGGGATCTGACGAACAGTTCGATACAATAGATTTCTAACTTGCAACGAACCCATATATGAAAAAACAATTCACAATCGCAATGGTGGCCGCGATGGCGGTTGCGGCTTCCGCCGCCATACCCACGCCTGACGCTGAGGCCAAGCACTCCCCACGGGTGCTCAAGGAGATATTCGCGGGGAACGCGAATCGTCCGAAAGCAGCCGCACCACGCCTGAAGGCGCCTATGAAGGCACCGGCGTCAACCTACACAGGCCGCTCCTTCTCGGGCGCGCTGATTTCGGCCGAGTCCTGGATGGACTTATGGATTACAGAGGTGCCTTACGGCATATATGATTTCACGGTGAACGCCGACGGTGTCAGCCGCCAGGCCAGATACACGGCCATGTCGAATGACTGGATGAGCGGCGCCGTGAAACGCGGGCGTTTCTACGGCATACGCAACGTAAATATGATGGGTGCTCTTACCGGCGTGGTCAGCTCTGAGATTGATCTTGCTACAAACGAGGCGGTGCGTGATGAATTCGCCGATAATCCCTCTTTCGGCCTTCTTCCCTCGACCATGGCCTACGACTATGCCTCGGGTGATATATACGGCATTTTCTATAACGATGACCTCACCGCCTACAACTGGGCCAGATACAACACACTTACCCTCGAACCTGAAATAATATGCCAGTTCAACGGGCGTTTCAATCCCGTGGCTATGGCTTCGGCCCCAGATGGCCTGATATATGTGGTGAACACCGAAGGCGACCTCTACACGGTGAACCGCTCGAACTCGCGTGTCAGCCTGGTGGGAAATACCGGTGTGAACGTGGCGTCCTATACTCAGGCAATGACCTGGGATTCGGCCACAAACACATTCCTGTGGATGGCGGTGACCCCGACCGGTTCGGCTCTTTATTCGCTTGACCCGGCGGTGCCGGCGGCCACACTTGTGAAACGTTTCTCGGATGGCGAGCAGGTGGCTTCCATATTCTTCTCCTCCGATGAGAAAATGGATGGAGCACCGCAGGCTCCGGCTTCGTTGAAATGGAATTTCTCCTCTCCGGGGGCGTATGACGGCACCGTGACCCTCACCGCCCCCGATGCCGGTGAACTTACGGTCTATTTTGACGGCGAGCCGGTGAAGGATGCCGTGGAAGTCACTGCGGGGACTTCTGTGACCATCCCCTTCAGCAACCTCTCCAATGCCACGCACCATGTGTCGGCGATGGTGAAGAATGCCGCGGGGTGGAGCCCGGTGGCCGAAAGTTTCCAGTATGCGGGTTACGACGTGCCGCTGCCCGTTACGGACCTGACTTTCTCCGAGAACGAAGGTGTGGCTACCCTTACCTGGCAGGCTCCTGCGGGTGGCGTGGAAGAGGGATATATCGACCCCTCGGCGCTTTATTACAAGATTTACCGGTTGCCTGAAAATGTGGAAGTGGCTTCGCACCACACCTCCACCACTTTCACCGAGACCCTCCCCACCGGTGTAAAGCGCTACGCCTACCGTGTGGTGCCCTTCAATGGCGACAACAAACAGGGGGAGGCCACGGTGTCGAACGCCCTGATCTACGGCAACAGCTATGAACTCCCCTACAAGGATGATTTCTCAATGGAGGGCGCTATTGACGTATATACCCTTATCGACGGAGACGGCGACGGTCAGAACTGGAATATCAACGCATACTCCACTCCGGTGTACCTTACGTCGAGCGTGACATATTCGGAGAATGTGGATGTGACCGACAACTGGATTCTTTCGCCGAAGATGAAGCTCGAGGCCGGTAAACTTTACCGCGTGACCCTCCACATGCGCAATACCTGGGCCGGGAATCCCGACTTCATGGCCGTGGGCTACACTGACGGCGATACCCGCGAGAGCATCAATGTGGTGGGGAACATCGAGGTCAACACCCCGTCGATGACTCTCCTTGACCATAACACCGACTTCTCCGTAGAGGCGTCAGGCGACTACAAGATAGCGCTCGGCTTCATCACTCCGCGCGGCCAGGGTGGCGGAGTATTCATAGATAATTTTGAGGTAACGGAGGTTGGATCGCTCACCGCTCCGGCGGCCGTGACAGGACTTACCCTTACGCCGGATGCCGACCGCGCCCCGAAAGCCACGCTGAATTTCACCGCTCCCTCCAACGCCATTGACGGCAGCTCACTTTCCGGACAGCAGCTTACCGCGGTAATCTACCGCGACGGCGCGGCTGTGGGTGAAAAGACCGGTATCGTTCCCGGGGCCGCAGTGGAGTGGGTTGACGATACCGACCCGGCTCCGGGCACTCACACCTACACAGTGAGGATGAAAAACACGTCAGGCGAAGGTATGGATGCTTCGGCCTCGGCGTTTATCGGCGTGTATACCATCCCGTTCAGCGATTCGCTTGATTCGCGCGAGGCGGTTACATATTATACTTACAAGACACTCGGCTTCACCGACAATGAGCTCAACAGCGAGATGCACTTCCCCAGCTACGGTGATCCCTGTCTGGAGGTAGACCACATGAACTTCACCGACGAGCACCACGAGATGTGGATTGTGTTCCCGCTGATAAAATTCGACGACGAGACCACCTACCGTGTATCGTACGAGCTGAAAAAGATGTCGTGGGGCGAAGGTCTGGAAATGGAGATGGTGATGGGCGACTCCCCCGACCCCGAGAGTCTCACGACCAAGGGCTTTGATGTCACCATGCCGGAAGGATATGATTTCGCGCAGAGCGAGAATCTGCTGGTGCTCACCGATAATGGCGGATACCGCTACATGGCCTTCCATATCACGGCTCCCACCCAGGGATACCTCTACATGTATCTGCGCAATATCTCGATAGAACGTGCCGGGTCGTCGCTCGCTCCGGATGTGGTGATGGACCTTGTGGCCACCAGCGACCTGACCTCGCGTCTGACAATGAAGGCTCCGGCCACCGACTATGCCGGCCGACCCCTTTCCGAACTGGAGAAAGTCGAAGTCTACCGCAACGGTTCGGTGCTCCCGGTCCATACTTTCGATAATCCTGCGCCAGGCGCTGAACTCGAATGGGTCGACGACAACGCCCTCCTGGGCACCAACTCCTATTATATCGTGCCCTCCAACAGCTACGGACGCGGTAATGCCGTAACTGTAAAGTCCTTTATCGGATATGACGAACCGGTGGCTCCCGAAGGGCTTTCCATCGTGCCGTCAGCCGACAACCAGACCGCCAATATCACCTGGACGCGTCCGCGCCGCGGTGTCAACGGCGGTGTGCTCAACGAGGATGAAATGACTTTCGTACTGATGCGCTACTTCCCCGAAGAAACTGACGAGGCGAAGCGCATACAGATTCTCCGTACCGGCATCACCGGGACTTCCGTTGTGCCGGAGCGCGAGTCCACCGACAACCAGGAACTGATCTATTACGGCATCGCCACCGTCACTCCTCAGGGTGTGAGCGAGCCCTCGCTGTATTTCACGATCCTCGGCCGTCCCTATCCTTTCCCGTTCCACGAAAGTTTCGCCGCAGGTGAGGCTGCGTCCTCGCAGTGGCTGAACGCCGGCGCTACGAATTACGGGCTGCAGGCCATGCCTACAAGCGACGATGTTCTGGCATACAACGGGTATGCGGGCGAAAGCCAGGACGGCGACAAGGGTGTGTTTATGTTCCTCAACGGGGCTATGTCGGAAAATCCGATACCTTTTGCCGTGCTGTCGCCCAAGGTTTCGATTGACGGCGCCACCGAGCCGGTTGTCAGTCTGTGGCTTTACAAGGGTAATCAGCAGGGTGGATACCGCACGGTGCCGACGCTGAATATCTCCGCATCGAACGACGAGACCGAATTTGTGGAACTCGGCAACGAGGAGTGGAATGTGCCGTCGCCCCAATGGGTGAAATGCACATACCCCCTCACCCCCTTCGTAGGTAAGCCGGGTGCTGTCATTTTCCAGTTCGTGGCTACTGCCGGAGGTATGGCCGATATCATGCTGATGGATAACTTCAGCGTGGACGAGGCTTCTTCGATTTCGACAGTCGACGCCGCTTCCGACGATATGAAGGCGTTCGGAATGTCAGGCGGGATCCTCACTCGCGGCGCTGTGGGTCTTGAGGTCAAGGTTTACAATCCGCTGGGTATGCTTGTCGACTGCTGGACGGGTGATGATACCGTGCGCCCTATGTCGCCGGGTATCTATCTTGTCAGCTTCGGCGGCCACACATGGAATATCCGTGTGAAGTGATGGCATTTCTCTGAAAAACAGATAACTAAAAACGAGGCGGCGTATCGCATTGCGATACGCCGCCTCATATTTTATCCGGAATAACGGGGGGATCAGTAGCTTTCGTCGGGGGAGGGGAAGGTGGAGGCTTTGACCTCGGAGATGTAGGTGCGGAAGGCGTTGTCGACTACCGGGGCCAGTTCGGCGAAGAGACGCAGGAATTTGGGGCGGAAGCCGGTGTTGAGCCCCAGCATGTCGTTGACCACGAGTACCTGGCCGTCGGTGCCGCTTCCGGCTCCGATGCCGATGGTGGGGATGGCGAGGGCTTTGGATACTTTTTCGGCCAGGGCGGCGGGGATTTTTTCGAGCACCAGCGAGAAGCATCC
>URZG01000070.1 GCA_900552325.1 uncultured Porphyromonadaceae bacterium
GATCTTTTCAAAATGTATCAGCGTTATTGCGAAAAGCAGGGATGGTCAGTGGCCGTGACCTCTTTTTCCGAAGGCGCGGCAGGCGGCTTCAAAGAGATTGTATTTTCCGTTACCGGGCAAAACGTCTATGGTACTCTCAAATACGAGAGCGGTGTACACCGTGTGCAGCGCGTTCCGTCAACAGAAACGCAGGGCCGTGTACACACTTCAGCGGCCACTGTAGCCGTTCTTCCGGAAGCCGAGGCTTTCGATGTGGAGATCAACGAAGGCGAAATCAAATGGGAAACATTCCGATCGGGTGGAGCCGGGGGTCAGAATGTAAATAAAGTCGAATCAGGAGTACGTCTGCGATATATGTGGCGTAACCCTGTTACCGGCCAGACTGACGAAATCCTGATAGAGTGTACCGAGACACGCGACCAGCCCAAAAACAAAGAACGCGCCCTCAGCCGTCTCCGTACCTATATCTACGATCGGGAACACCAAAAGTATGTTGACGATATCGCTTCGCGTCGCAAGACACTTGTTTCCACCGGCGACCGATCGGCTAAAATACGTACATATAATTTCCCGCAGGGACGAATCACCGACCACCGTATAAATTTTACGGCTTACAACCTGCAGGCGTTTCTCGACGGCGACATCCAGCAGCTGCTCGATGCACTTTCCGTGGCCGAAAACGCTGAAAAACTGAAAGAGTCGGAACTTTAATATCTAAAACAACGTTTAATCATTCAATATGACCAGAAAACAACTCATAGAACAGATAGCTGCGAAACGCACTTTCCTGTGCGTAGGCCTTGACCCCGATATCAACAAGATGCCCGAACATATCGTAAACGGCTCGCAGACTCCCGGCGAGGCTATCGCTCGCTTCAATAAGGCCATCATAGACGCTACAGCTCCGTATTGCGTGGCCTACAAGCCTAACCTTGCGTTTTACGAGGCATACGGTATAGACGGGGAGAAAGCTCTCGCCGAAACGGTGAAGTATGTCAAAGAGAAATATCCCACACATCTGGTGATAGCCGATGCCAAGCGAGGTGATATAGGCAACACCTCGGCGATGTATGCCAAAGCATGTTTCGACACCCTCGGGGCAGATGCCATTACCGTAGCTCCCTATATGGGTATGGATTCCGTGACTCCGTTCCTCGGCCATGAAGGGAAATGGGTGGTGCTTCTCGCGCTTACTTCCAACCCTGGCTCTGCCGATTTCCAGCTTATCGAGGATAAGGACGGGAAACGTCTTTTCGAACGTGTAATCGAGACATCGCGCACATGGGCTTCCGATGATGAACTTATGTTTGTGGTCGGCGCTACCCGCGGCCGTCTTTTCGAGGATATACGGCGCTGCGCGCCCGCAAACTTCCTGCTTGTACCCGGTGTGGGTGCTCAGGGGGGTAGTCTCGAGGAGGTATGCCGCTATGGCATGAACGATGAGTGCGGTCTGCTTGTCAACTCTTCGCGAGGCATCATCTATGCATCGCGCTCGGAAGATTTCGCCGAGGCCGCCGCACGCGAATCCGCCCGACTCGCCGAAGATATGGCAAAACTCCTTAAGGAATATTCAAAACTCTAAAAAAACGTCCTGACGATAGCGGTATTCAGAAAGAAATTACTATTTTTGCATCTGATTTCCGATTATCCGAAACAATAGAACTCTATATAAACTCTGACAACATGAAACTTGACGATTTCAATTTCGCCGGTAAAAAGGCGATTGTACGTGTAGACTTCAATGTGCCTCTCGACGAGAACGGCAACATCACAGACGATACCCGTATCCGCGGCGCGCTCCCCACTCTTGAGAAAATTCTCAAGGACGGCGGTAGCCTCATCATCATGTCGCACATGGGCAAACCCAAAGGCAAAGTCAATCCCAAATATTCCCTCCTCCAGATCAAGGACGCCGTGGCAAAAGCTCTCGGTCGCGACGTGAAGTTCGCCCCCGACTGCGCTAACGCTGCCGTGGCAGCCGCCAATCTGCAGCCCGGTGAAGTTCTCCTCCTCGAGAACCTCCGTTTCTATCCCGAAGAGGAAGGCAAGCCCGTAGGTATCGACAAAGAGGATCCTGCTTACGACGCCGCAAAGAAGGAGATGAAAGAGCGTCAGAAGGAATTTGCAAAAACTCTCGCTTCGTATGCCGACGTGTACGTCAACGACGCTTTCGGTACCGCACACCGCAAACATGCTTCCACAGCCGTGGTGGCCGACTACTTCAAGCAGGAAGATAAAATGCTCGGTTACCTGATGGAGAAAGAGGTAACCGCTGTTGACAAAATCCTTTCCGACATCAAACGTCCTTTCACCGCTATCATGGGCGGTTCCAAGGTTTCGACCAAGATCGGTATCATCGAGAACCTGATGGACAAGGTTGACAACCTCATACTCTGCGGCGGTATGACTTATACTTTCGCAAAGGCACAGGGCGGTAATGTAGGCCTGTCGATCTGCGAGGAAGACAAACTCGACCTCGCACGCGACATCATCAAGAAAGCCAAGGAAAAAGGTGTAAACCTTGTTCTGGGTGTGGACTGCGTGGCAGCTGACTCCTTCAGCAACGATGCCAAGACACAGGTTTGCTCGGTTATGGATATTCCCGAAGGCTGGGAAGGTCTGGACGCCGGTCCCGAGACCCGCAAGATCTTCGCCGACGCCATCAAGGGTGCCAAGACCATTCTTTGGAACGGCCCTGCCGGCGTGTTCGAATTCGATAACTTCACTGCCGGTTCCCGTGCTATCGCTGATGCCATCGTTGAAGCTACCGACAACGGCGCGTTCTCGCTTGTAGGCGGCGGTGACTCAGTGGCTTGCGTGAACAAGTTCGGTCTTGCCGATCAGGTCAGCTACGTTTCTACCGGTGGCGGTGCTCTTCTTGAGGCCATCGAGGGTAAAGTGCTTCCCGGTATCGCTGCCATCAAAGGCTGATAATTCTATCCTATAATATCCGGAAGGGGGCGCTGTACAGTACCCCCTTCCGTTATTTATCCACTTTACGATGACGGACGATTTCGCTACATTTATTGAGAAAAACCGGGATGTTGATCCCGCCCGGCTCCGTATGCGTTTCCGAGGTGACAGCCGGGACTGGCTTCCTCTGGCTATATCCCATATAGAAGCGCTCAGAAAAGGGCGTAAGAAATTCCCGGATCTTCCTGATTCCTGGATCTTTCCGTCTGTCACCGCTGTGGAACAGGCTACACCGGTCCGGACTGCCGCATATAATTTCGAGGTGGCCGCTTCACGCGTAGGATGCTCGCTCGCAGAATGTCATATACTGGATATGACAGCGGGGCTTGGAATGGATGCGCGCGGATTTGCCGAAGCCGGGGCATCGCTTACACTTCTGGAACTGAACCATACGCATGCACAGGCCATTGCACATAATTTCAATAAATATCCGAATGTAAAAGTCGCTGAGGGAGATTCCGTACAATGGCTAAAGGAATACGCCGGCAAGCCGTTCGATGTTATATTCATAGACCCGGCACGACGCACCGATAGCGGCGCAAGAGCCTATAACCTCCATGATTGTACCCCTGACCTTATAGAGATCGCTCCGCTGATCCTTGACAAAGCGCGCATAGGTATAGCCAAACTTTCGCCGATGCTCGATATCACCCAGACACTACGCGATCTTCCCGCCTGCAACGAGCTTCATGTAGTAGAGGAGTGTGGGGAATGTAGGGAGCTGTTGGCCGTAATGTCAGTTGGAAATTCCGATTCCGCTCCGGTAACAGTCGTACACAAGGAGGGATATACGTGGATTTGTGATACCGGTCAGCATGGCGTATCATCATTCGGAATCCCTGAAAAGGGGATGTTCCTGCTGGAACCCTCTCCGGCGGTAGCAAAAGGGATGCCGCCGGCACAGATATGCGGATACGGGCTTAAAATGCTCGCCCCGAATTCACATCTTTTTGTCGGTGATGAAATTGCAGAACCGGCGCTGGGACGTTGGAGCCGAATAGAACGGGTTATGGATTTCTCCGGTTCTAAACTGAGGAAAATCGGTGAAGAGATATGTGCGACGGAAGTTATCGCCCGCAATCTTCCCGGAATGACTTCTGATTCTTTGCGGAAACGGCTCGCGGTGAAAGAATCGTCCGAGCGTAGAATTATCGGTACCTCACTTGCCGACGGCAGCAAGATTCTCCTCCTTACCGGCAAGAGACTTTAACCACCATATACCAGCAGCTGTCAGTATAACACTCGCGCACACTGCCGCAACTTCCACAGGACTGGAAAGATCGGTGCCATAGGTATCAAGGCCTCCTGCCGCCGAGTCTTCGCCACCCGAATACCACCGGGACAGTACATATACAGAATTATTGAATGCGTGTACACATACCGGAATCCACAGATAGCGGCTCCAATACATAAGATAACCGAAGTACGCCCCCAGAAGCAATCGCGGAACAAATCCGAAAAACTGGAAATGAAAAGCGCTGAATATAAATGCCACGATCCATATCACACCCCAGAACGGAATACGTGTGGCCATCAGAATACGCTGTAAAGCGCCACGGAAAAACAGCTCTTCGCTGAATCCGGCAAGGATACCCACAATCAGCACCGACACTATAAGCGCACCTGCGGTATGTCCTCCAAGTATCATGGAGGTGGCTTCTGCTGCCGAATCCTCCAACTGCCGCAACCATGCTTCTGCTGATGACATGGACGCCGGAAGATGCATGTTGCGGTTGAGTTCTATCAGTACGTTCATAGCCGGAACAGAGACCATAAGCACCAGAAGAGCTGCCAAAAGGAATTTCCCATTAGGCGCCCGGTCAACGCCAAGCAATCTTGCCGGCAAACGGGTCGCGGTGAAAGCTGCCACAAAAGCGGGGATTATAAAAAGAAAAAGATCCTGAACGACTGCGAGAATTCGCCCCGCCGCTTCGGGTCTTTGGATTATCCTGCTAAGGAGTGACACGAAAATCCCTGCCATAACGAGGCCTATAATGAAGGCGAACAGTAACAGCAATAAAGATGAGCCGGGACTGGCTATTTTATAATCCAGATTCTTTTTCATTTCACATACAGATAATAGGGTTCTACAAGTCTGAAATATTCGGGAGTCGGATCCCCTCCTTTCAATCGGATCGTCAGTAAATTATCGGTCACAGTGGTGACAGAAGTTCCTTTTCTGGCAAACTGCCACAATATACGTCGTGGAGTTTTCCCTTCGCCTGTGGCCACAGCCGTGCGTCTCTCCAGTACCAGGCCGGCCAGTTCGGCCTCGAACTCAACAATCGGTCGTGATTCCTCTGTCGATATGAAACAGAGTCTACCACGTGAGGACAGAAGTGAAGTAGCCCTGCGTATGAGTGCCACCGGTGAAAGAGAGCCTTCCTGTCGGGCCAGATAGCGGCTGTCGCCCATCGTATCAGGCCCATTGCGGAAAAATGGTGGGTTGCTTATCAACAGGTCAATTTGCCCCGGTTCACAGGATTGACAGAATTCCTCAAAAGATTCATTGAGGCATCTCAATCTTTCACTCCATGGCGACTCGCCGAAATTTACGGAAGCTTCCTGTGATGCGGTTTTATCTATTTCTATACCCAGTATATCGGCTTCAGCAAAACGCTGTGCCATAAGGAGCGCTATTACCCCAGTGCCGGTTCCAGCATCTACAATATTGCCCGGGATGATATCCGTGTCAAGCAAAGCCCACGCACCAAGCAACACTCCGTCAGTTCCGACTTTCATTGCCGAATAACGGTTGCTGACAGAGAATTCCTTGAACCGGAACACCGACTCTTTGACTTTAGGGCTTTTCATGCTGCAAAATTAGCGTTTTATTTTATCCAGGCCAAACATTGCGAGACCGCCGTTTGTTTTTATTAAGCTAAAGTGGTAACTTTACAAAAATTTTAAGTTCCCAAGGAGTCTAAACACAATATCATCCATGATAGTCAATTCCGCACGTTTCATAATATCCAGTTCACATGCCAAGGGATGCCCCGTAGAGATGCGTCATGAATTCGCATTCATCGGCCGTTCGAATGTAGGCAAGTCCTCTCTTATAAATATGTTGACCGGCAACAAATCGCTTGCCATGACCTCTTCCACCCCGGGCAAGACTATGCTGATCAACCATTTCCTGATCAACGACGAATGGTATCTGGTGGATCTTCCGGGCTACGGTTTTGCCCAACGCAGCAAGGCCGATCGCGATAAACTGCTGAAGATGATTCAGGGATATATTCTCACTCGGCGTCAGATGACATGCCTGTTCCTGTTGATAGACGGACGCCATAAGCCACAGAAAAACGATATGGAATTCATGCGTTGGCTGGGTGAGAACGGAGTGCCGTTCTGTATCGTGTTCACGAAACTCGACAAACTTTCATCCGCCGCTGCAAAAGCCTCCACGGCAGCCTATTGCTCCCAACTGCTGGAAGAATGGGAGGAACTTCCGCCGGTGTTCCGTACATCATCTGTCGACAAACGCGGACGCGTGGAGTTACTCGACTACATCGAGCAATTATGCCGGCTTCCTCTGGAAGAACCTGACGAAGAGTAAACATTTATGGTGGTCGGATTTGTTATAGTATAAAATCAAAATCTAACATATCCGAACAATCATGAATCTCGACGAAATCAAAGACAAGGTAAAGAATGCCGCAGACTTCGTAGGCAATACCGCCGATAAAGTAAAAAATGCCCTGAATGACCTTCCGGGCGCTACCATCAACAAAGCCGATGACAATAAGGTCAGTGAGAAACTTGAGAAAGAGCGTACATGCACACTCAACAACAATCCTCGCAACAACGACTGAATAATTATCTGATCAAGTAAGTAGCCCTTCCCAGTGTATGACCGGAGAGGGCTATTTACTTGATCAGTGGATTACTGAGGGTTTTCCTCAAGCCATTTAGTCCGGACAAAATCAGGGAGATGCCTGACTGAGAAATTTGAGAATGTCACCTCAAACCCCTCTCCGTCGGGAGATGCTCCCATCATCCCGATCTTTATGGGACAATTTGCTTCCATCCAGGCATTACGCATCAGTTTATAGTCCTGATCATCGAACGAATAGAATATTTCGATTGCATCACGACGGCGCACAGCCTTTATCTAGATGAAATCCACCGGTTTGTCAAGGCTCGTAACGCTCCAGTCCGACGTGTGATGTGTCACGACCGTACTGAGATTATATTTGCCGTCGACAAACTCAATACCGGCTTTAATATAATTTTCATGATCTATACGCAACATCATCCTGGCCTGATCAAAGCGAGTCTTATAATCCCCTGAAATCTTTACCTTTGCCTCAAATTCGCCTCCATATTCGGCATAATAGAAAGGCGCGTCATCGACGGTGAATCCGTAATGGGAAATCCGCCAGTAGTCACTTTGTGGAGTGACTGTCATCGACAAGGATCCTTCTGAGACAGACCACTGCGCCGGTTCATTGAACCAGTTCATTTTCTCAAGTGTCTGAGGGTATGCAGACAGGATGACAATAGTAGTGTGATAAAAGTGAAATATTTCATATACGACGAATTTATTCTGACCGGATTGTCTTTATTACCTTGCATGGATTACCTACTGCAACCGAAAAGGGTGGGATGTCTGACACCACCACGCTTCCGGCCCCGATAACACAGTTGTCGCCGATATTTACCCCGGGTAAAACTGATACGCCGGCTCCGATCCATACATTGTTGCCGATATTTATCGGTAGGGCAAATTCAAGGCCTTGGTTCCTTTCTCCGGCATTAATGGGATGGCCGGAAGTATAGAAGCCACAGTTCGGAGCTACAAAGACATTGTCACCGAATATCACCGGGGCTGCGTCGAGAATAACGAGATTGTGGTTCGAATAGAAGTTCCTGCCGATATGAATATTGTAGCCGTAATCGCAATGAAACGGCTGTTCGATCAGAAAGTCTCCTTTTGTGGAGCCCAGAATCTGAGTCATAATTTTTTTACGGTTCTCCGTATCCTTTGGTCGCAAATTATTATAATCATGGCACAATTCTTTACATTCCAGCCTTTCGGCGATAAGAGCTGAATCGTTGTTGGCATCGTAGATCATGCCTGCGAGCATTTTATCTTTCTCTGTCATTTGTGATCAAGTATCTTGTTTATGCGGCAAAATTACCTATCCTCGTGATAATGCACAATAGCTATAAATAACCAATTTCGTCAGTCCTGGATAAGAATATTATACACTCTTTATTTCCCAAAAGAGTCTTGTGTCAACAACAATTATTATCTTTGCACAGTCTGGCATATTTATATATTAAAGTGTTTATCAATGGGAATAAATGTCTTACCTGAACTGGATAAAGTACTGAGAAAGCAACCGTCAAAAAGCGATCCGGAAGAACTGTTACGGATTTCTGGTTATGCCGAATATCTATCCGGCATAGAAAATGTGGTGGCGGTAGTCAGCGACCTGGGTAAGGGTACAAGCCGTATATTCCCGGGTAAATTCGGCAAGATTCTCGGTATCGGCAATTATAACGGAGAAGATTCGATTTGGGAGAAGGAGATTCTAAATCTTATGGATGCGGATGGACGGGAAGAAAAATTTCTTGCTGAATTGCGGTTCTTCAATTACTTGCGTCATCTACCGCCCTGGAAGCGACAGGATTATTATCTCGTTTCAAAATTACGCTTCAAGAACGTTTACGGAACCTCGATAGAAGTCCTGCACCGGATGTATTATATATATTCTAAGGACTATGATACTGTCAGTTATGCTTTATGTCTTTATGGTGCTAAGGTGTTCGATTTTCCGGGCAAAAGTATTGTGGTATATTCTTTGACCGGTATTTTTGAAGAACTGACCTCAAAAGAAGACTCCTCAATCCTCACCCCCAGAGAGCAACAGATTCTGAAACTTATAGAATCGGGGATGACAAGTGTGCGGATTGCTGATGCTCTTTCAATCAGTCGCCACACAGTGAACCGTCACAGGCAGGGGATATTGGCTAAATTACAGGTGAGGAATTCAGTAGAGGCATGCAGAATAGCCAAATCAATGAAAATCATTTAAATTGAGATCGACTCGATCTCAAATAACGGCGAGATCGGGAAAACTCGCCAGGGAAGCAGGAGCACGAGTTCCTCTCCGCGGTCATTCTCGAAGAAAAAATAGAACACCCTGGCCGATTTCAGCGTTACTGGCCCGATTTTCAAACGCCCGTTAATCTCTCCTTCACGGGCGGTATCGTCATCATTGATTTCCTCGAAATCCTCCTGACGGCACAGATAGAAGTCACCGAACCGTCTTACCGGAATGTTACCGTCCACTGGCCGTCCGTCACTCCATGT